>CAZNMV010000005.1:0-27504 GCA_964573835.1 uncultured Aestuariivita sp.
CCTGGTTCGCGGCGAAGGCCAGCGCGTATAGACGCTCCATCACCGGGGCGGTGGCGACGCGGGTGGGCGTGCTGACCGGCAGCGGCAGGTCAGAGGGGTCCATCCCGGTCAGCAGGTCGGCCATGGCCTGACCGAAGACCGTGCCGGTGGTGATGCCGCGCCCGTTATAGCCTATGGCGGTATAGACGCCGGGCGCCAGCACATGGATGCGCGGCAGGTGATCGGGGGTCATCGCGATATCGCCGTCCCAGCCTTCGACGAAGTCCACGGGGCCGAGATCGGGAAAAAGCGCCCGCATCTGCCGCGCCGCCCAGCGCCGCGAGAGGCCCGCCCGCGCCGTGCCGATCATCCGGCCCATCGACCCGATGACCAGCCGCCCGCCCGCATCCTTGCGCAGCGACCGCATGATGGTGCCGGTGTCCCACAGCCCCTGCCCGCCCGGCAGGATGGCATCGGCGCGCGCGCCCAGCGGTTCGGTCGACAGCTGGAAATACCCGATCCGCGTATATCCCCCCGTCAGCCCGGGCCAGAGCCGGTCGGTATAGGCATTCGTGCCCAAGACCACGTTGCGCGCGGTGATCGCGCCCCGGTCGGTGTCGACGCGCCAGTGATCGCCGTCGCGCGCGATCTTCGTGGCCCGCACGCCGGTGCTGATCCGCGCGCCCGCCGCCAGCGCCGCCCGCGCCAGCCCCCGGACATAACCCATCGGGTTGATCGTGCCGGCCCGGTGATCCCAGAGCCCGCCGTGGAAGGCCGGGCTTCCGGTCATCGCCGCGACCTCGGCAGGCCCCAGCAGATCGACCGGTTCGCCCAGACGCTGCCACTCGGCATGGCGCGCCTGCAGGTCGCCGAAGCCCGACGGCGCATGGGCGGCATGGATCGTGCCCTCGCGCCGGGCCTCGCAGCGCATCTGGTGGCGTTCGATCAGCGAAAAGACATAGGCGGGCGCGGCGCTGAAGCGTTCGACGAAGCGCGGGCCATAGGTGCCGCCCAAGGCCGCGCGCACCTGCGCGGGCGGCAGCCATGCGGCGGCATTGACGAGCCCCACATTGCGCCCCGATCCGCCATGGCCCAGACGCGCGGCCTCGATCACATGGGCCGACAGCCCCTTTTCCGCGCAGTGCAGCGCCGTCGACAACCCGGTGAACCCGCCGCCCACGATGGCCACGTCAACAACGCGGCCGGTGTCGAGGGGGGCCTCGACGTCGCGCTCCTCTGCCGTGCGGTCCCAGAGCGAGATCGGTTCAGCCGCGGTCACAGCACTCTCCTTGATGAGGGGTTCCGCGCCTTCATGTAAGGCGGCGGGCGCGGCGTCAATGGCCGCGCTCAGGCGGCGAGCGGCGCGATGAGGTCCGGCCCCTTGGCGCGGTTGGAATTCACACGCGGATTGACCCGGTGCCAGACCAGCACGCCGTCGGGTCCCGGCTGCATGAGGCGCGCCGCGCCGTGCCCCGCCTCGCCCAGCCAGAGCGGCCAGTCGGCGGGGCGCAGGATCAGCGGCATGCGGTGATGGAGCACCGAGAGATCGGTGCTGGCCGCGGTCGTCACGATGGCACAGGTCTCGACCGGGTCCTCGCGGCCCCAGCTTTGCCAGACACCGGCGAAGGCAAGCGGCGCGTCATCGGCAGAACGGATGTACCAAGGCAGGCGCTGGCCATCCTCACCCTTGGTCCATTCGTAAAAACCAGACGCAGGGATCAGGCAGCGCCGCTCCCGCGCGGCGGCGCGGAAGGCGGGCTTTTCCGCCAGCGTCTCGGCCCGGGCATTGATCAGCAGCGGGCCGTCCGTCGGCGCCTTGTACCACTGCGGCAGGAACCCCCAGCGCATCGCGGAAAGCTGCCGTGCACCGTCGCGCGTGCTGACCGCATGGACCGGCATCGTGGGACAGATGTTGTAGTCGGGCAGGCCCGGCAGATCATTCGCGGGGCGCGCCGCGAAAAGCTGCGCCATCGCGTCGGAAGGCAGGGTCAGGGCGAAGCGTCCGCACATGCGCCACAGTGTAGCGCGCCAGCCCCAGCCGCGCGACCCCGCCGTGCCCCCTTCCGTCGCCGCGCGTGACTTGCCATAAGTCCCCCCATGTCCCCAGTCCTCACCACCCGCGACAGCATCATGGCCCATCTCAACCAGGGCCGCGCCAAGGCCGCCCTGAAGGAGGCCCGCGTCGCGATGAAGAAATTCCCGAAGGAAGCGGGCTTCACCAATCTGGCGGGCATCGCGCTGAACCGGCTTGGCCAGAGTACCGAAGCGGTGCGCCACTTCGCGCAGGCGGCGAAAATGGCGCCGGGCGATCCGGTCTATGAACTCAACGTCGTGCAGGCGATGGTGCAGGCGGGCATGTACGACAAGGCGCGCGCGCTGATCGACCGGCTTCTGACCCGCCACGCGGACCCCGCGCCGCTGCTGTATCAGGCCGCGGTGTTGGGCCTTCAGGAAGGCGATACAGACGCCGCGCGCGCCGCCGTCGGTCGCGCCATCGCGGCGGACGAAGCCGCGCTGGCCGCCAACCCCGCAGAGGCACGTCGGCTGAAGCCCGCGCTCGCCCGCAGCCACAACCTGCGCGCGGTGATCCGCATGGCCGAGGGCCTGCAGTCCGAGGCCTGTGCCGATTACGAAGCCTCGCTCGCCCTTGTCCCCGACAATGCCGAGACGCTGTCGAACTACGCCCAGCCCCTGTCGATGATGCTGCGCACCGACGAGGCGCTGGCGGCACTCGAAAAGGCGCTGACGCTTCAGCCACGCAGTCTCATTGCGCTGGAACGCTATGCCATCCAGCTCAACGAGGCCGGCCGCACCGATGAGGCGCGCGACATCTACGCCATGGCGCTGCAGATCGACCCGGCCCATGCCGATCTTCTGCGCGCCGCCGCCCGCATCGCCGCGCCCGACCGGATCGGCGCGCTGCGCGGGCAGATCGACGCCGCCTGGCCGAAGGTGCAGCGCGGATCGCTCGATCAGGCGCGGCTCGCCTTCGGGCGCGCCCATCTGGCCGAAGCCGAAGGCGACCGCGACGCGATGCTGCAGTGGTACGCGACGGCGAACCGCATGACCTTCGCGCACCGTCCCTGGCCGCTGGCCGAGCGTCTGGCGGAAGAGCGCGCAATCCTCGCCCGCTTCCCCGAGGGCCGGGCCCTGCCCGAAGGCGACAGTGCGCGCCCCCGCCCGATCTTCGTGCTGGGCCAGCCCCGGTCCGGCACCACGCTGACCGAACTGGTGCTGTCGGCGCATCCCGCGCTGTTCGGCATGGGCGAGCAGAACACCGCCGGGCGGCTGGCCGATCCCTATCTGTCGGGCGATCTGCCCTTCGACGGCGACGCCTACGCGCGCGGCTACCGCGCCGCCGTGCCGCCCGCGCCCGAAGGCAGCCTTGGCATGATCGACAAGATGCCCGCCAATTACCGCTATGTCGGCTTCATCCTGACCGCGATGCCCGAGGCCGTGATCATCGACACTTTGCGCGATCCGCGC
Organism: uncultured Aestuariivita sp.; assembly: GCA_964573835.1. Taxonomy (GTDB): domain Bacteria; phylum Pseudomonadota; class Alphaproteobacteria; order Rhodobacterales; family Rhodobacteraceae; genus JAGYKE01. Next base: position 3,466 of record CAZNMV010000005.1, read on the forward strand.
GATGTCGCCTGGTCGATGTGGCGCAACTGGTTCCCCAACGCGCCGATGAATTACACCTTCGACATGAAAGCCATGGCGGAAGAGGCGAACGCCTATCGCCGCTTCATGCGCCACTGGACAGCGGTCTTCCCCGGCCGCATCCACGAGATGCCCTATGAGACGCTTGTTGCGGATGTCGAGGCGGGCAGTCGGCGGCTTGCCGCATGGTGCGGTGTGGATTGGGTGCCCGACATGGCCGCCCCCGAACGCAACACCGCCGCAGTGCGCACCGCGAGCGTCAATCAGGTCCGGCAGGGGGTGCACACCAAGTCCATCGGGGGCTGGCGGGCGCAGGGTGGGCTGTTCGATGCGTTCAACGCCGCGCTCGAGCCCGATCTCTGGCCCGGGCTCGATCTGCGGGGCTGAAATGGCCCGCCGGCGGGACAGCCGGCAGGCCTGGGGCGCGCGTCACTTCCGCGCGATGCGCCCGTCGGTATAGGGCGTGTAGACACCGCCGCCCGCCTGAATGAAGGCCGCCGTCACATCGGCAAGGTCGGGCCCGAAGTCATAGGCGTTCTTGTCGTCGCCCGCGAACATCGCATAGCCGTCCCCGCCCTTGCGGACGAAGTTGTTGGTCACCACGCCATAGGTCTTGGCCAGGTCGAGGGGCACGAAGCCGTCGCCCTCGGCCACCTCGACCGAGACGATGCGCGACCCCGGCTCGGCAGCCGGATCCCAGACAAAGCGCAGGCCCGCCACCTGCGGGAAGCGGCCCGAACCTTCCTCGACTTGGGCCACCCCGTTCTCCAGCGCATCGATGATCGTCTGACCGCTGACCTCAAAGGTGGACAGCGTGTTCTGGAAGGGCAGCACCGACAGCACCTCGCCCCTCGTGATCTGGCCCGCGTCGATCGACGCGCGCAGCCCGCCGCCATTCTGGAAGGCGATGGTGATGCCCTGATCCTTCACCCGGTCGAGCATGGCGTCTGCCACGAGGTTGCCCATGGTACATTCCTCGGCGCGGCAGACCTCGCGCGCACCGATGATCTCGGCCGCGGCCTCGCCCACCGGGCGGGCCTTCAACTCCTCGATGGGTCCTGCCAGTTCGGTGATGCGCGAAAGGATCTCGGGGTCGGGCGTCACGCTCGCATCCAGAAGGATCGTGTCGCCGCCTGCATGGGTGACATTGCCCGCATCATCGAAGCTGAGCGTCAGGTGGCCCAGATATTTGGTATAGGCATAGGCCTGCACCACCGGCACCAGCGTGCCGTCCTCCTGGCTGACCCAGAGCGGATAGGGCCCCTGGCGTCTGGGGTCGCTGGCCGAGAGATGGGTGTGGCTGTGCCCGCCCACCACGGCGTCGATCCCCGGCACCGACGCCGCGATCGCCACGTCGCGCGGCAGACCAACATGGGTCAGCGCGATGATCTTGGTCACCCCGTCGGCCTGCAGCGCCGCGACATCGGCGGCCAGCGCGGCGATTTCCTCCGCGAAGACGACGGCCGGCCCGGGCGAAGAAATCTCGACCGTGTCGGTGGACAGGGCTGACACGATCCCGATCCTCTCGCCGCCCACGTCGAGCACGACCCTGTCCGCGACCCGCCCCGCCAGCGCGTTCGAGGCCGAGACGTCGATGTTGCCGGAGAGGACCGGGAAGCTGACCTTGTCGAGGAAGGCCGCCAGCGCCTCGGGCCCATCGTCGAATTCGTGGTTGCCGACCGCCATGGCGTCGAAGCCGATCCGCTCCATCATCTCGGCTTCGACCGCGCCCTTGTAGGTCGTGTACATGAGCGAGCCCTGAAACTGGTCGCCCGCGTCCAGAACGATCACGTTTTCACCCGCAGCCCTGAGACTGTCGCGTATTTCGTTGATCTTGGTGGCCAGACGCGCGGCGCCGCCGAAACACTTGGCCTCGGCCTCGTCCGCGGCGCTGCAGGTCGAATCGAACCGGTTGATCGATTCGATCCGACTGTGCATGTCGTTGATGTGCAGGATGTGCAGGCTGTACTCGGCCTGCGCCGTGGTGGCGCAGATGGCGGTGGCGGCGGAAAGCAGAAGCAATCGTCTCATGGCGCAGGGTCCCCAGGTTGATCCTGACGGTGATGCTGCGCCGCTTCGCCTGTCCTGTCAAAGGGTCGAAGGGCGCTTGACCTCGGATCGGGGCGCGGGCAACCGTGGGGCATGTTCGTCTTCAAGATCTTCCGAGCCGACGAATGGTCGGCTTTCGAGACCGCCGGTGTGACCAAGGGCGCGCCCATCGACCTCGCCGACGGGTTCATCCATCTCTCGACCGCGGACCAGGCGCCCGGCACGGCGGCGAAGCATTTCGCCGGCGCCGAGGGGCTGATGCTGGCCGCGCTTGACGCAACCGCGCTGGGCGACGCCCTGCGGTGGGAAGTGTCGCGCGGCGGTGCGGCCTTTCCGCATCTCTACCGAGAGATGCGGCTTGCCGATCTGGTCTGGGTGCTGCCGCTGCCCATCGCCGACGGCGTGCACCGCTTCCCTGCGCTGGTGACCGACACCCATGTCGACCCGACCCGCGCCCAGTTCGAGGCGTTCAAGACGCTCGACCGCGATCACCCGATCGAGATGCTGAACCTTGTCCGCCTGCGCGACCGCGCCGCCTATCCCGAAGACCACGCGCTGCACGCGGCCGGCCTGACCGGGCGCGAGGGCTACGCGCAGTACGGGCGCGACAGCGCGCCGGTGCTGGCCCGCGTGGGCGGGGCGATCCTGTGGCGGGGTGCGTTCCAGGCGGTGCTGATCGGCCCGGACGGGGAACGCTGGGACCATGCCTTCATCGCGCGCTATCCGTCAGCACATGCCTTCCTCGCCATGGTGACCGACCCCGAATACCGCCGCGCAGTGGTGCACCGGCAGGCCGGCGTCCTGACTTCGCGGCTGATCCGCTGCGCTCCGACCGATGCGGGGGCGGTTTTCGGATGACGCGGTTTCTCGAACGGGCGGGGCTTGCCCTTCTGCATAACCTGGACCCGGAAACAGCCCACGGCGCGGCCATCAACGCCTTGAAGGCAGGGCTTGCGCCCGCGCCGGGCCCCGGGACCTCGCCGCGCCTTGCCACCACGCTTGCGGGCATCGCGCTGCCCAATCCCGTGGGTCTGGCCGCCGGGTTCGACAAGAATGCCGAGGCGCTCGCCCCGCTGTCGCGGGCGGGCTTCGGTTTCATCGAGGTGGGCGCCGCCACGCCGCGCCCCCAGCCCGGCAATGCGCGCCCGCGCCTGTTCCGGCTGTCCGAGGACCGCGCCGCGATCAACCGCTTCGGCTTCAACAACGAAGGGATGGTGGTGATTGCCGACCGTCTCGCCCGCCGCCCGGAAGGGGCCGTGATCGGCCTCAATCTCGGCGCCAACAAGGACAGCGAGGACCGCGCCGCCGATTTCGCCCGCGTGCTGGCGCGCTGCGGGCAGCTGGTCGACTTCGCGACGGTCAATGTGTCTTCCCCCAACACCGAGAAACTGCGGGACCTGCAGGGGCCTGCCGCGCTCTCTGCGCTGCTGGCGGGGGTGATGGAGACACGCGAGCAACTCGCCATCGAGGTCCCGGTCTTCCTCAAGATCGCGCCCGATCTCAGCGACGCCGATCTGGCCGACATCGCGCACGTCGCGGGGGATGCCGGGATCGACGCGATCATCGCCACCAACACGACGCTGTCGCGCGAGGGACTGAAAAGCCGCTTCAAGGGCGAGGCGGGAGGGCTTTCGGGCCAGCCGCTCTTCGAGCGCTCCACCCGGGTTCTCGCACGGCTGTCCACCCTCACCGACATCCCGCTGGTGGGTGTGGGCGGGGTCGGATCGGCCGAACAGGCCTACGAGAAGATCCGCGCAGGCGCCTCGGCGGTGCAGCTTTACACCGCGCTTGTCTATGGGGGTCTCGGCCTTGTGGGCGAGATCGTGACGGGCCTCGACCGGCTTCTCGAACGCGACGGGTTCGCGAACGTGGCCGACGCGGTGGGCACGGGGCGGGACGCATGGCTGACGTGACGCTCTGGCACAATCCGCGCTGCTCCAAGTCGCGCGCGGCGCTGAAGCTTCTGGAAGAGGCAGGCGCGCGGGTGACGGTACGCCGATACCTCGAAGATGCGCCGACGCGCGCAGAACTCGAGACGCTGCACCGTGCCCTTGACCGCCCCGCCATCGACATGATCCGCACGGGCGAGCCCGACTTCCGCGCGGCGGGGCTGTCGAAAAACTCGGACGACGCCGCGATCTGTCAGGCCATGGCCGACCACCCCATCCTGATCGAACGCCCCGTGGCCATCAGAGGCACGCGCGCCGTGATCGGCCGCCCGCCCGAGGCCGCGCTTACCCTGCTGCCCTGAGGGCCGCGCGTTCCAGCGCCGGGTAGCGCAGACCCAGCGTGATCCCGCGCGCGATGAAGGACATCGTCAGCGCCATCCACAGCCCGTGATTGCCGAAGGGTTCGATCAGCACCCAGACGGCGGCGAAGTAGATCGCCGCCGAGACCGCCATCATGTTGCGCATGTCCGCCGACCGCGTGGCACCGATGAAGATGCCATCGAACATGACGAGCGCGAGGATCAGAAGCGGCGCCGCGATCATCCAGGGCAGATAGACCCGCGCCTCGGCCTGCACGCCCGGATCCTTGGCCATCACGTCGATGAGCCATGGCCCCAGCGCCCAGAAGGCCCCCGCCATCAGGATTGCCAGCACGAGGCCCCATAGGCTGGTCATCCAGGCCGCCCGCCGCAGCCGCGCGACCGCGCCTGCACCGAAGGCCTGGCCCACCAGCGCCTCGGCCGCGAAGGCGAAGCCGTCGAGCGCATAGCCCACGATATGCACGAATTGCAAAAGCACCTGGTTCGCAGCCAGCGTCACGTCGCCGAAGCGGCCCCCCAGCAGAAGAAAGCTCACGAAGATCGCCTGCAGAAGCATCGAGCGGATCAGGATGTCAGTATTCACGACCGCCATGCGGCGCAAAGGCGCCGCCTCGAAGACCCGCGCCCAGTCGCGCCAGCGCGGGTTGGCGAACGCATCGCGGCAAAGCCAGAGCCCGAAGGCCAGCCCCGTCCATTCCGCAAGGAAGGTTGCAAAGGCGACCCCGTTCACCCCCCAGCCAAGGCCAAGGACGAACCACAGATCCAGCCCCACGTTCAGCCCGTTCATCCAGACCTGCAGAACCAGCACCGCCCGCGTGCGTTCGAGCGCGATGAGCCAGCCGGTGATCCCGTAGATCGCGATGGCCGCGGGCGCCGACCAGATGCGGATCGCCATGTAGCCTTGCGCCAGCGTCTCGACCTCGTCGCTGGCCGGGCTGACCCGGAAGGCGCCCCACATGATCGGCACCTGCAGCAGGATCAGGACGATCCCGCCTGCCACCCCGATCATCAGCGACCGGGTGAGAAGTGCCGCCACCTCGCCCGCATCCCCTGCCCCATGGGCCTGCGCGGTCAGCCCCGCCGTGCCCATCCGCAGGAAGCCGAAGATCCAGTAGATCGCCGACAGGATGATCGCGCCGATGCCCACGGCGGCGATGGGTGCCGCCTGCGGTATCTGGCCCACCACGGCGGTGTCGACCGCCCCCAGAAGCGGGACGGTCATATTGGCCAGCATGATCGGAAGCGCGATCTTCAGCACCCTTTGGTGCGTGATCTCTCCGCCTGCCGCTTGCGTCACCTTACGCGCCGTCGCGGTCGGGCATCAGGAAATGCCCCGTGGCCTGCGCGAACAGCTTGCCGCGGTGATCCTGCCAGGCCTCGACATGGACGCTGGCATAGCGACGGCCCGACCGGCTTACCGTCGCGCGCGCATAGGCGTCGCGCGGCAGGCCGGATCGCAGGTAATCCACCGTGAAATCGATGGTCTTCGGCAGGCGCGGGAGGGTCCCCGCCGCCATCGCCTGCGCATCGATGCGGCCCGTTTCGATGTCTTCCCAAAGATAGGACCACGACAGCGAGATGACCGATGTCACCTCGAGAAACGCCGCCGTCACGCCGCCATGGATCGCGGGCAGGAACGGATTGCCGATGAGCTTGTCGTCAAAGGGCAGAAGGCCGGTCAGCTCGTCCCCGCGCCGGTCGAACCGGATGCCGAGGAACTTGATGTAGGGCACACCCTCGACCAGCGCGGAAAGTGCGGCGTCGCGGCGCTGTTTCACCACCTGGACGGGTTCGGGGCGCTTGCGGGTCATGGGCGTTACCGCTCCACCGTGAAGGCGCCCGCGGCGCTGGCCACGGGGAGGTCGCGGTCGTCGTCGAAGGCCACCGCGCGCACGAAGGCGACCGACCGCGTGACGTGATAGCAGGTCGCGCGCGTGGTGATCGCCTGCCCCGGTGTCGCCGCGCGCATGTAGTCGATGCGCAGGTCGATCGTGGCGGTGCCGGCGGGGGCGTCGGGGTGGCTCATCACCGCGGCACCGCAGCAGGTGTCCATTAGCGCGCTGACCGCGCCGCCATGGATCACGCCGGTCTTGGGGTCGCCCACGAAGCGCGGGTCGTAAGGCATCGTGATCTCGGCCACACCATCGGAAATCTCGGTGAGCCGCATGCCCAGAGCGTGCGCATGCGGAATCGCCTCGATGAACTGCCGCGCCAGTTTCGCCTTGTCGACCATGCCCGCCCGAGCCCCCGGAAATCGCACCGCCTTTATGCGCAGCCCGCGCGACGCGGTGCAAGGGCGGCGGTTGAAACCGCCACACGCCCGACATACCCTTGCACCCGGGGAAGAGAGGGTAACGCATGCCGGACGACCGCTTGTCATTCAAGGAGATGTGCGCGGCCTTCGACGTGACGCCGCGCACGCTGCGGTATTACGAATATATCGAGTTGCTGAAGCCCGACCGCGAAGGGCGCGCGCGCTTCTACGGCCCGCGCGAACGGGCGCGGATGAAGCTGATCCTGCGGGGCCGCAAGTTCGGCTTCCAGCTCGAAGACATCAGGCAGTGGCTGCTCATCTACGAAAACGAAGGCAACGTGGCGCAGATGCGCGCCTTCGTCGAAATGGCCGACCGCCAGATGAAGGAACTCGAAGAGCAAAAGCGCCAGCTGCAGGAGGCGATGGACGCCCTGCAGGACCTGCGCAACCAGACCGCCGCCGGGTTGGCCTGAGGTCAGGGAACCGTCAGGACGATCTTGCCCACATGGGTCTTGGACAGGAACGACGCCTGCGCGGCGGCGATGTCGCGCAGATCATGCGTTGCTGCGACAAGCGGGCGGATCGCCCCTTCCTCGATCCGCGCGACCAGCGCCGCGAAGACCCCGTCATCCAGAACCGTGCAGCCGAAAAGGCTCAGATCCTTGAGATAGAGCGTGCGCAGGTCCAGCGTGACAAGCGGCCCCGCGATCGCGCCTGACACTGCATAGCGCCCGCCGGGGCGCAGCACCTCGGTCAGCGCGGGCCAGCCCGGCCCGCCGACGAAATCGATCACCACATCGACGCTGTTCCGCCCCAGAAGTGCTACCAGATCCCCGTCGCGCGGCGGCGTGGCTGCCGCGCCGAGATCGCGCAGGAGGCCCGCTTTTGCGGGGCTTGTCACCGCGATCACTTCCGCGCCGCGCGCCCGCGCCAGCTGCACCGCCGCCGACCCCGCCCCGCCCGAGGCACCGGTGACCAGAACCCTGTCTGCCCCGGTCACCCGGGCGCGGGTCAGAAGGTTCTCGGCGGTCGAATAGGAACAGGGAAAGGAGGCGAGTTCGCCGTCCGTCAGCGGGCTGTCGATGGCATGGGCATGGCGCGCCGCGACCCGGACATATTGCGCGAAGCCGCCGTTCACGTCCGACCCGAGATAGAGCGGCTGGGCACAGGCCTGCCCCGCCTCTTCGCGCAGGCAGGGTTCGACCAGCACGCGCTGCCCGATCCGGCCGGGATCGACGCCCGCGCCCAGCGCGGCGACATGGCCGCAGACATCGGCGCCCTGTACCAGCGGAAGCGGCAGGGCCGACCCGGTCCAGCCCGCATCGGCCGCATTCCCGTCGCCCTTGGAATACCAGCCGATCCGCGCATTGATGTCGGTGTTGTTCACCGCACTTGCCGCAACGCGGATCACGACCTCGCCCGTGCGGGGGCGCGGTACGGTCAGATCGTCGCGCCAGGCCAGACATTCGGGTCCGCCATGGCCGGTCAGGACGACACCGCTCATGGTATCCGGAAGGGTCATCGCGCACCTCTTTGCCTTTGGCTCTTGCTAGCCCGGGCAGGCACGCCCGGCAACCGCCGATGGCCCCGGGAATCACCCCGGCCCGTCCCGTCCGCAGGCCGCGCCACGGAGCAGCGCCCGGGCGGGCGTGGAGGCGGAGACAGCGCGCGGCCCGCAGAAAGTTTCATTTGACCCCAGGTTACGCGGCCGGAAGTCACGTCAACCTCAAAGTGACGTGACGTCCCGCTTACGTCAACGTCAAGCCGGTGTTGTAAATGCAGTCGAAGCTGCGCACCTGATCGTCAGCCCGACGACGGAGACCAGAGATGACCGACGACACCATGACCATCCGCGAGATGTGTGACGCCTACGAGGTGACGCCCCGCACCCTGCGTTTCTACGAGGCGAAAGAGCTTCTTTTCCCCATCCGCGAAGGCCAGAAGCGGCTCTTCACCAAACGCGACCGCGCGCGGCTGAAGCTGATCCTGCGGGGCAAGCGCTTCGGCTTCAACCTCGAGGAAATCCGCCAGCTTCTCGACCTCTATCACATGGGCGACCAGCAGGTGACGCAGCTCACACGGACCTACGACATCGCCTGCGAACGGCTTGCCGACATGGAACGCCAGCGCGCCGAACTGACCGAGGCCATCGACGAGCTGAAGGAACAGATCAAGTGGGGCGAGAAGATGATCTCGTCCCTCAAATCGCCCAAACGGGCCGCCGGATAACCCCCGCGCCCCCGCCCAAGATCCGACCCATCAGGGAGAGAGACATGCCCAGCTACACCGCCCCCACCAAGGACATGCAGTTCATCCTGCACGACGTGCTGAACCTGACCGCGGCCGGCATCCCCGGCTACCAAGACCTCGAACGCGACTTCACCGCCGCGATCCTCGAAGAGGCCGGCAAGATCAGCTCGGAAGTTCTCGCCCCGCTCAACCCGGTGGGCGACACCGAAGGCTGCCGCCTGGAAAACGGCGTGGTCTATACGCCCACGGGCTTCAAGGCGGCGTTCGAACAGGTCAAGGAAGGCGGCTGGCCGGGGCTCGACATGCCCGAGGAATATGGCGGGCAGAACATGCCCTATGTCATCGGCACCGCGGTGGGCGAGATGTTCTCGTCGGCCAATCAGGCCTTCACCATGTATCAGGGCCTGACCCATGGCGCGGCCAGCGCCATCCTCGCCCATGGGTCGGATGACCAGAAGGACACCTATCTGCCGAAGATGGTCGCCTGCGACTGGACCGGCACGATGAACCTGACCGAACCCCATTGCGGCACCGATCTGGGGCTGATGCGCACCAAGGCCGAACCGCAGGCCGACGGCACCTACCGCATCACCGGCCAGAAGATCTTCATCTCGGCCGGTGAACACGACATGGCCGAGAACATCATCCACCTCGTGCTGGCCAAGATCACCGGTGGCCCCGAAGGTATCAAGGGCGTGTCGCTCTTCATCGTGCCCAAGTTCCTCGTGAAGGACGACGGCAGCCTCGGGCCGCGCAACGCGCTCTCCTGCGGCAAGATTGAGGAGAAGATGGGCATCCACGGCAACTCGACCTGCGTGATGAACTATGACGGCGCCACAGGCTACCTGCTCGGCGAAGAGCACAAGGGCATGCGCGCCATGTTCACCATGATGAACGAAGCACGCCTCGGCGTCGGCATGCAGGGCCTCGCACAGGCGGAAATCGCCTATCAGAACGCGCTGGCCTATGCCAAGGACCGCCTGCAGGGCCGCGACGTGACCGGCGTGAAGAACCCCGACGGCCCCGCCGATCCGCTGATCGTGCACCCGGATATCCGCCGTTCGCTGATGGACCAGAAGTCTTTCGCCGAAGGCGCGCGCGCCTTCATCCTGTGGGGCGCCACGCTGATCGACCGGGCCCATCGCGGCCAGGACGCGGCGGCCGACGGCCTCGTCTCGCTGCTCACCCCGGTCATCAAGGGCTTCCTGACCGATCAGGGCTATGACATGACCATCAAGGCCCAGCAGGTCTATGGCGGCCATGGCTATATCGAGGAATGGGGCATGTCGCAGTATACCCGCGACGCCCGCATCGCGATGATTTACGAGGGCGCGAACGGCGTTCAGGCGCTCGACCTCGTGGGGCGCAAGCTGGCGCAGGACGGCGGCAAGCATGTGATGGCCTTCTTCGATCTGGTCAAGACCTTCATCAAGGACAACCAGGGCCAGGACGAGGCCTACGACCGCGACTTCCTCGAGCCCCTGAAGAAGGCGTCGAAGGACCTGCAGGCGGCGGGGATGTATTTCATGCAGAACGGCATGAAGAACCCCAACAACGCGCTGGCCGGATCCTATGACTTCATGCACATGTTCGGCCATGTCTGCCTTGGCCTGATGTGGGCGAAGATGGGCCGCGCGGCGATGCAGGCGCTGAAGGACGGCGCGTCCGACGCCGCATTCTACGAGACGAAGATCGCCACGGGGCGCTATTACATGGCGCGCCAGCTGCCCGCGACCGCCCTGCACCTGAGCCGCATCGAAAGCGGCGCGGACACGGTGATGGCGCTGGAAGCGGCCAACTTTTGACGGGGATGGGCGCGAAAGCACCCATCTTAAGGAGATCGAATGCCCAAACGTTTCCGCCTGACCCGCCGCTTCCCGGTCGCCATGACCGAGGACGGCTATCGCAGGCTGAAACGTTTCGCGACTGATGCAGGCCTCGACGAAGGCGAGGCGCTGTCGTTTCTCTTCGAGAATTTCGACAGCGTCACCGACGAGAACAACCTTGCGCACCGGCTGCGGCTCTTCAATGCCGGGCTGGACGACCGCAAGCGATAAGGACAGGGAAGAAGACCGATGAAAGACGCATATTCCGCCAGTTCCGCCTGGATGACCGACGAGCACCGCATGCTCACCGACCTCACCGCGCAGTTCATCGAAAACGAATGGGCCCCGAACTACGCGAAATGGCGCAAACAGGGCCAGATGGACCGCGAGATCTGGCAGCAGGCAGGCGAACTGGGCCTGCTCTGCCCCTCGGTCCCGGAAGAATACGGCGGACCGGGCGGTGATTTCGGGCACGAGGCGGTGATCTGCATCGAACAATCCCGTGCCAACATCGCCTCCTGGGGCTATCCGATCCACGGGCCGATCGTGGCGCATTACATCCTGCACTACGGCACCGAGGAACAGAAACAGCGCTGGCTGCCGAAACTGGTGACGGGCGAGATGGTCGGCGCGCTGGCCATGACCGAACCCTCGACCGGGTCCGACGTGCAGCGCATCAAGACGAAGGCGGTGCGCGAGGGCAACGTCTATCGCCTGTCGGGCCAGAAGACCTTCATCTCGAACGGCCAGCACGCGAACCTCATCATCGTCGCGGCCAAGACCGACCCGTCGCTCGGATCGAAAGGCGTCTCGCTCGTGGTGCTGGAAACCGACGGCGCGCAGGGCTTCACCCGGGGGCGCAACCTCGAAAAGGTAGGCCTTCACGCGGCGGACACGTCGGAACTCTTCTTCGACAACGTCGCCATCCCGCCCGAGAACATCCTCGGCGGCGAGGAAGGGCGCGGCTTCTACCAGATGATGCAGCAGCTGCCCCAGGAGCGCCTTGCCATCGCCTGCGGCGCGGTGGGCGCGATGGAAGGAGCTGTCGCGCGCACCATCGCCTATTGCCAGGAACGCGAAGCCTTCGGCGGCCCGCTGACCCAGTTCCAGAACACCCGCTTCCAGCTGGCAGAGTGCAAGACAAAGACCGTCGTGGCGCGCGCCTTCCTCGACCAGTGCATCGCAGAACACATGCGCGGCGAACTGACCACCGACCGCGCGTCGATGGCGAAATACTGGCTGACCGACACCCAGGGCGAAGTGCTCGATGTCTGCGTGCAGATGCATGGCGGCTATGGCTACATGCAGGAATACGCCGTGGCCGAGATGTGGGCTGACGCTCGCGTCCAGCGCATCTATGGCGGCACGAACGAGATCATGAAGGAACTGATTGCGAGGTCGTTGTGAAACTGTCCCGGCCGCGCGCGGGCGGCCCCTGCGGGAGCCTCCGGCGGGAGTTTATTCAGCAAAGTGAAAACAGGCGATCCACCCCGCCCCCGGCACTGGCCAAGCGGCATCCGACCGGGGAACGGGGCTTCACTTCGCGACCTGCCCAGCTCTCCAGCCTGCAGGCTGAGAGGGACGATGCTACATATTGGTTAAGGCCGGGTAAAGCGCGCCGCGCTCCTGCTTCACTTTGCGAAATAAACTCTGCGGGGGTGCGGGGGTGCAAAACCCCCGCCGCGCAACCCCGCCGAATACGCCACGGGAGGGGCGTGAGACCATGACCATCAAGCTGTACTGCTTCGGCGAAAGCGGCAATGCCTACAAGGCGGCGCTCGCGCTCGAGCTTTCGGGACTCGACTGGGAGCCCGTCTTCGTGGACTTCTTCGGCGGCGCCTCGCGCACGGTGGAATACCGCCGCGACGTGAACGTGATGGGCGAGGTTCCCGTGCTGATCGACGGGGATCTCCGTCTGACGCAGTCGGGCGTGATCCAGCACTACATCAGCGACAAGTCCGGCCGCTTCGGCGGCGAGGGCAATGACCGCTACGAGGTGCTGCGCTGGGTCCTGTGGGACAATCACAAGCTGTCGTCCATGGCCGGGCTCGCACGGTTCCTGATGAACTTCCTTCCCCCCGACAAGCGCCCGGCGGAAGTGATCGGCTTCGTCCAGGGCCGTCTCAAGGCCGCCTATTCGGTGCTCGACGCCCATCTGCAGGGGCGCGACTGGATCGTGGGGGACGGCATCACCAATGCGGATCTCTCGTGCTGCGGATACCTCTATTACCCCGAACCCTTCGGCTTCGACCGCGCCGACTGGCCGAACATCGACGCCTGGCTCACCCGCCTGTCTGAAACACCGGGCTGGAAGGCCCCCTATGACCTGATGCCGGGCAGCCCCGCTGACCGCGCCTGAGAAGGAGAAGACCAGATGAACGACGCCTATATCTACGATGCCGTGCGCTCGCCCCGGGGCAAGGGCCGCAAGGACGGCAGCCTGCACGAGATGACCGCGCTGCGCCTGTCGGCCCAGATGCTGAACGCCATCAAGGCGCGCAACAATCTCGAGGGCCACGCGGTCGAGGACGTGATCTGGGGCAACGTCACCCAGGTCGGCGAACAGGGCGCCTGCCTTGCACGCTCGGCCGTTCTGGCCTCGGATCTCGATGAGCGCATCCCCGGTCTTGCCATCAACCGCTTCTGCGCCTCCGGGATGGAGGCGGTGAACCTCGCCGCCAATCAGGTGCGCGGCGGCGCGGGCGATGCCTATATCGCCGGCGGGGTCGAGATGATGAGCCGCGTGCCCATGGGATCGGACGGGGCCGCCATCGCCGCCGACCCCTCGATCGCGATGGACACCTATTTCGTCCCCCAGGGCATCAGCGCCGACCTCATCGCCACCAAATACGGCTTCACCCGCGATCAGGCCGATGCGCTGGCCGTCGAGAGCCAGCGCCGCGCCAAGGCGGCCTGGGATGACAGGCGCTTCGCCCGCTCGGTCGTGCCGGTGACCGATCAGAACGGTCTGACCATCCTCGATCATGACGAATACATGCGCCCGGGCACCGACATGCAGTCGCTCGGCGCGCTGGGTGCCTCGTTCCAGATGATGGGCGAACAGATGCCCGGCTTCGACAAGGTCGCGCTCCTGCGCTATCCCGAGATCGAGCGCATCAATCACATCCACCATGCCGGCAACTCCTCGGGCATCGTCGACGGATCGGCGGCCGTTCTCATCGGCAACAAGGAGTTCGGCGAAAAATGGGGCCTGAAGCCCCGCGCCCGCATCCGCGCCACCGCCAAGATCGGAACCGAGCCCACGATCATGCTGACCGGCCCCGTGCCGGTGACGCAGAAGATCCTGCGCGACAGCGGGATGGAAATCGGCGACATCGACCTGTTCGAGGTGAACGAGGCTTTCGCCTCGGTCGTGCTGCGCTTCCAGCAGGCCTTCGATGTGGACCCCGCGCTGGTCAACGTCAACGGCGGCTCCATCGCGATGGGCCACCCGCTGGGCGCGACCGGTGCCATCATCATCGGCACGCTGCTCGACGAACTCGAACGTTCGGACAAGGAGGTTGGCCTTGCCACGCTCTGCATCGCGTCCGGCATGGGTGCCGCCACGATCATCGAACGGGTCTGAGCCATGCAGAGCAACATTCAGGGCGAAAACGTCATGGTCATTTGCGAGCATCTGCTCGACCTGACCCGGCGCGCCCTGCTGGAAGGGGATTTCGATGCCTTCGAGCGGGCCTTCGTGCTGCCGCATATGCACACGACGCTGGAAGGGACGACCTTTCTTGAAACGCGCGAAGATCTGCAGGACCTGCATGCCCGCATGACCGAGACATTGGCGCTTCTGGGGGTGGATGACATCCACAGGGTGATCCTGTCCGCGTCGTTTGTCGGCCCCGACCGGATCGTGGTGGAGGTTGTCTCTCACCACCTGAGAGGGGGGCAGCGCATCTGCAATCCTTTCCCTGTTTATACAGAGCTGCTGCGCTGCGGCGATCACTGGCGCATCGCAGCGGCAAATTACGCGGTCGGACGTCGCGACCCCGATATCGCGGATGCGCTGATGCCCGAAGCCTTTCCCTCGGAAAGGCCATACTTATCGCCCAATGCGCCCGTTGCTAAGAGACGTTCCGGCCGCGGCGAAAATGATCTGACTCTGGAGAAATGACATGACCGATTTCACCATGACCAAGGACGCCGACGGCGTCGCCATCATCACCTGGGACGTGCCGGGCAAGTCGATGAACGTCATGTCCTTCGATGGCATCGAGGAACTCGACGCAGCCATCGACGCGGCGCTTGCCGACGACACCGTGAAGGGCATCGTCATCACCAGCGGCAAGGACGGCTCCTTCGCGGGGGGCATGGACCTGAACCTGCTGGCCAAGATGAAGGAAGCCGCGGGCGACGATCCTGCAAAGGGTCTCTTCGAGGGCACGATGCGGATGCACGCCCTGCTGCGCAAGATCGAACGCGCGGGGATGGATCCCAAGACCAACAAGGGGGGCAAGCCCATCGCCGCCGCCCTGCCGGGCACAGCCGCGGGCATCGGTCTTGAGCTGCCGCTGGCCACGCACCGCATCTTCGTCGCGAACAACCCCAAGGCGCGGATCGGGCTGCCCGAAATCCTTGTCGGCATCTTCCCCGGCGCGGGCGGCACCACGCGGCTGGTGCGCAAGCTGGGCGCGATGGGCGCGGCGCCCTTCCTGCTGGAAGGCAAGATGGTGGAACCGGCCAAGGCGAAGGCTGCGGGCATCGTGGACGAGGTCGTCGCCGATCCGCTGGCCGCCGCGCGCGAATGGGTGCTGAACGCCAAGGATGCCGATATCTTGAAACCGTGGGATGCCAAGGGCTACAAGATGCCCGGCGGCACGCCCTATCATCCGGCGGGCTTCCCGACCTTCGTGGGCGCCTCGGCCATGGTGACCGGCAAGACCAAGGGCGCCTTCCCGGCGGCCAAGGCGCTCTTGAGCGCGGTCTATGAAGGCGCGATGGTGGATTTCGACACGGCGCTGCGCATCGAGGCGCGCTGGTTCACATCCGTCCTCCTGAACCCGTCCTCGGGGGCAATGATCCGCTCGCTCTTCCTCAACAAGGAGGCGCTCGAGAAAGGCGCGGTGCGCCCCGACGGCATCGCGGACCAGCGGGTGAAGAAGCTGGGCGTGCTGGGCGCGGGCATGATGGGCGCGGGCATCGCGCTTGTCTCGGCGCAGGCGGGCATGGAGGTCGTGCTGATCGACCGCGACCAGGCTGCCGCCGACAAGGGCAAGGCCTATACGGAAGCCTATCTCGACAAGGGGATGAAGCGCGGCAAGGGCACGCCCGAGACGAAACAGGCCATGCTCGACCGGATCACAGCGACGCCGGACCTCGATCACCTCAAGGGCTGCGACCTGATCATCGAAGCCGTCTTCGAGGACCCCGCCGTCAAGGCCGAGATGACGAAGAAGGTGGAGGCGATCATCCCCGAGGACTGCATCTTCGCCTCGAACACCTCGACCCTGCCGATCTCGGATCTGGCGAAGGCCAGCGTGCGGCCAGCGCAGTTCATCGGCATCCACTTCTTCTCGCCGGTCGAGAAGATGCTGCTGGTCGAGATCATCAAGGGTGCCGAGACGGGTGACCGCGCGGTGGCCAAGGCGCTCGACTATGTGCGCCAGATCCGCAAGACCCCGATCGTCGTCAACGATGCGCGCTTCTTCTACGCCAACCGCTGCATCATTCCCTATATCAACGAGGGCGTGATGATGGCGGGCGAAGGCGTGAGCCGCGCGCTGATCGACAATGCCGCGCAGATGCTGGGCTTCCCGGTGGGGCCGATCCAGCTGGTGGATGAAACCTCGCTCGATCTCGGGGCAAAGATCGCGCGCGCGACGATGGCGGCGATGGGCAATGCCTATCCGAAATCCATCGCCGATGACGTCACCTTCTGGATGGTGGACGAGGGGCGTCTGGGCCGGAAGGCCAAGGCGGGTTTCTTCGACTATGACGAGGCGGGCAAGCGTCTGGGCTACTGGGCGGGCTTCAACGACAAGTGGCCTTTGCTGGAAGACCAGCCCGATGTGACCGAGGTGCAGCACCGGCTGATGTTCTCGCAGGTGCTGGAAGCAGTGCGCGCGCTGGAAGCGGGGGTTCTCGAGGACATCCGCGAAGGCGACGTGGGCGCGATCCTGGGCTGGGGCTTTGCGCCGTGGTCGGGCGGGCCGTTCAGCTGGCTTGATATCGTGGGCGCGCCCTGGGCGGCGGAAAAGTGCGACGAGATGCAGGCGAAGTATGGCGACCGTTTCGCCTGCCCACCGCTGCTGCGCGAGATGGCCGAGAAGGGCGAGACGTTCTACGAGCGCTTCGCCCCCGAGGCGAAGGCCGCCTGACACCGGACAGGAGCGGGGGACCAGCCCCCCGCACCCCCCGGGATATTTTTGACCCGAAGAAGACCGGGGGTCAGTGCGTCATCAACCAGAGGCGGTGACAGGCGGGCGGAATGCGCGCCTCGATCGCCGCCATGGCGTCGACGATCAGGTCCTCGCGCCAGCGGCGGCCCGCGATCTGCACGCCGATGGGCTGCGGCCCCGACGGCAGGTCGGCGATGCGCGTCGGCAGGTTGCCCGCGGGCAGACCGGTGAAGTTGAACACGAAAGACCACAGCGACCGGCCCAGCGCCTCGGCCGCGCCTTCGGCCCCTTCGGCATCGCGGCCCGCCGTGAAGAAGGGCTGGAGCAGGAAGGGCGTCAGCACCAGCGGATAATCCTCCATGAACAGTGACCAGGCGCGGGCATAGTGGCTGCGCTTCGCCATCATCTGGAGCAGCTCGGTCCCCTCATAGGGCGGGAACATTCGGTAATATTCATCGAAGACCGCATTGAGCGTGGGCGAGCCCAGCTTGCGCAGGTCCGGCCCCATCAACGCCTGCACCTCGCCCATGAGCGCGCGGTAACCCACCTCGCCCGCCTCGCGGGCGAGCGGCGGCTCGACCCGTTCGACCGCATAGCCCGCATCCGACAGGGCATCGGCGGCAGCGTCCAGGGCGGCCGACACATCGGGGTGCATGCCCCAACCGAAATCGTCCTTGGTGAAGGCCACCCGGATGGGTCCGTCGATCGGCGCCCCGCGCCAGGGCAGGGGTACGTGGAAGGGATCGCGCGCATCCGGCGCGATGAGCGCAGGCATCGACAGGTGCAGGTCGGCGGCGTTGCGCGTGATCAGACCCTGCACCGACATGGCCTGCGCAAGCATGCCGCGTTCGGCCTTCTGGGTCGGATTCCAGGCGGGCACGCGGCCCATGCCCGGCTTGACCGTGACCGCGCCATTGGCCGAGGCCGGGAACCGCAGGCTGCCCCCGATGTCGTTGCCATGGGCAAGCGCCCCCATCCCCGCCATAACCGCCGATCCGGCCCCGCCGGACGACCCGCCCGCCGACAGGTGCCGCCCCCAGGGGTTGTAGGTGCGCCCGTGCAGCGGGTTGTCTGTATCGGCGCGGAAGGAAAACTCGGGCGTGTTGGTGCGCCCGATCACCACGGCGCCCGCCGCCTTCAGGTTCGCCACCAGCGGCGCATCATCCGGCGCGATCAGGTCGCGCAGGGCGGGCACGCCGTTCGTCGTGGCATGGCCCGCCTGATCGACGTTGACCTTGATCGTCACCGGCACGCCATGCAGCGGCCCCTTCGGCGCGTCCGATGCATCGAGCGCGGCCGCCTCGGCACGGGCCTCGTCGGCCAGGCTTTCGACCACCGCATTGAGGTCGGGGTTCACCGCCTCCATCCGCGCAAGCGCGGCGTCGACCGCGTCGGAGGCGCTGATGCGGCCGGCACGGATAGCGGCGGCGATGTCGGTGGCAGTCCACTGCCAGAGGGGGGCGTCGGTCATGGGTTTTCTGTCTCGCGCTGATGGGTCTGCCTGACCCTAACGGGACAGCGGCGGGGCGCAAGGGCTCAGCGGAGCGTGAACCGCGCGATGGAGAGGTCGGCTGCGTGGTCGCGGCCATAGGCGAGAAGCCCGATCGACCGGATGCGGTCAAGGCGCAGCGGCGGCATCCCGTCACGCGTCGCCTCAAAGGCCGCGATGGGCAGCGTGATCTGGGCCCAGTCGCGCGGCGCGGTGAAGGCGGCGCGATAACTCTGCCAGGGCCGCGTCAGGTCGGTCGTGCGCAGCGCCACATAATAGGTCTGCCCGTCGCCGCGTACGGTCAGGATCACCTCGCGCGTGTCCACAGGCCAGGGGGCAAGGTCGCGGCGGATCTGGATGAAGCCGCCGTTGTTGGCGGTGCTGACGGTGCCCGTGAGACGGATATGGGCGGGGTCCGACCCGACCTGCGCCTGACCGGACGACACCCCGCCCATGACGCGGTCGCTGACAAAGCGCCAGGGCGAAGGGTCGGACAGATCGTCGATCAGCATCGGCGCGCCTCAGTCCAGCGTGAAGAGTTCGATGCGGTCCGCGACACCGCGCAGCCGATACTGGCCCAGCGACACGAGCGCGGGCCGCTCGGCCAGCGCGGGTCGGGCGACAAGGGCCGAGATCAGGATGGTCTGATCAAGCGCGCTGCACATGCCGAGAACGCGCGAGGCCGCGTTGACGGCGGGGCCGATGACGGTGAAATCAAGTCGGCTTGCCCCGCCGATATTGCCATACAGCACTTCGCCCGCATGGATTGCGGCGGAAAAGCCGGTGACAGGCAGACCCCCGGCGCGGCGGCGGTCATTGATGCGGTCCATCTCGTCGCGGATGACCTTCACAGCGTCGATGGCGGCAAGGCGGCTCTGGCCTTCGCCGATTTCGGGGAAGATGGCCAGAAGCCCGTCACCCATGAACTTGAGCACCTGGCCCCGGTGTTCATCGACAATGCGCACCACCTCACCGAAATAGTCGTTCAGAAGCGAGATAAGCGTTTCGGGCGGCAGCGTTTCCGACAACCGTGTGAAGCCCTGCAGGTCGAAATAGAGGATTGCAGTGCGGATCGTTTCGACCGACCCGCGCAGGATGTCGCCCGACATGACCCGCGTGGCGGCGTCGGTGCCGAGATAGACACGCAGGAGATCGCGGGCCGTCATGTAGTTCGACCCGGATTTGAACGCCAGACCAAGGGTCGGGAGCAAGGCGCGCAGGTCATCGAGGTCGCGGTCCGAAAACCCGCCCGGCGCATCTGTCACCCATGACACCAGCAGACCCATGTTGCCTTGATAACCGCCCTGTATCGGCCCGTCGGGATTCGAGAAGTACAGCTTCTGAGCGAAGTAGTCGGTCGCGCCCATCTCGAGCAGGTCCTCGAACATCGGAAACCGGAAGGGGCGGTCCTTCGGGTCGATCCGGTGGCGCAGTTCCGGTTCGGGATTTTCGACCAGAACCTTCAGCGGGCTCTGATCCCAGCCGACGATGATGGACGTATCGCGCAGATACTCCTCGCGGATCATGCCGCTCTGGCGGTTCCAGCGATGTGCGAACCCGCCCACCTCCGGGTGCTGCGCGCGCATCGAGATGTTGACCCGCAGAAGCGGCAGCCCCGCCCCGACCAGCCGGTGGCACAGCATCTCCAGGAACGCGCCGAACTCGGTCGCGTCGAGACCCTGCTTCACGATCCACTCGCGCAGATCGCCCATCGCGCGGGCACGGGCGTCGGCTGTCATCTGTCTGCCTTTGGCGTTTCAGCCGCGAGCATAGCCGATCATGCGCAGCGCGTCCCGGATTTCGTCAAGGATCGCGGGGTCGTCGATGGTGGCGGGCAGCTTGAAATCCTGCCCGTCGGCGATCTTGACCATGGTCGCGCGCAGGATCTTGCCGGACCGCGTCTTGGGCAGCCGGTCGACCACCACGGCCAGCTTGAACGCCGCGACCGGCCCGATCCGGTCGCGGACCAGCTTCACGACCTCGCCGACGATCTCGCCATGCGGGCGGTTGCAGCCCTTGTTGAGGCACAAAAACCCCAGCGGCATCTGGCCTTTCAGATCGTCGCTCACCCCGATCACCGCGCATTCGGCGACGTCCGGATGGGCGGCCAGAACCTCTTCCATCGCGCCGGTCGACAGCCGGTGACCCGCCACGTTGATGACGTCATCGGTCCGCGCCATGATGTAGAGGTAGCCGTCAGCGTCGATCATCCCCGCATCGCCCGTCTCGTAATAGCCGGGGAAGGTGGTGAGATAGGATTTGCGGAACCGCTCCTCGGCGTTCCAGAGCGTGGGCAGCGTGCCGGGCGGCAGGGGCAGCTTCACCGCGATGGCACCCAGTTCGCCGGGCGCCATGGGACGTCCGCCTTCATCGAGGATCTGCACGTCATAGCCCGGCATGGCGACCGAGGGGCTGCCGATCTTCACTGGCAGGGCCTCGACCCCCATGGGGTTGGCGGCGATGGACCAGCCGGTTTCGGTCTGCCACCAATGGTCGATCACCGGCACGCCCAGCGCGCGCTGCGCCCATTCGATCGTGTCGGGATCGGCGCGTTCGCCCGCAAGATAAAGCACCCGCAGCGACGAGATGTCGTAATCGGCGATCAGTTCGCCCTTGGGGTCTTCACGCTTGACCGCGCGGATGGCGGTGGGTGCGGTGAAGAAAGACGCCACCTTGTGGTCAGCGATCACCCGCCAGAAGGTGCCTGCATCGGGGGTGCCGACGGGCTTGCCCTCGAACACGATGGTCGTGTTGCCGTGAACAAGCGGGCCATAGCAGATATAGCTGTGGCCCACGACCCAGCCGACGTCGGACGCGGCCCAGAAGACCTCGCCCGGGTTCACACCGTAGATGTTCTTCATCGACCAGTTCAGCGCCACAAGGTGCCCGCCGGTGTGCCGCACCACGCCCTTGGGCGCGCCGGTCGTGCCCGAGGTGTAGAGGATGTAGGACGGGTGGTTGCCCGGCACCGGCACGCACTCGGCCGGTTCGACGCCATACTGGAATTCGTGCCAGTCGACATCGCGACCGGGTTCGAGATGCGCAACCTCCTGTTCGCGCTGGAAGATCACGCAGAAGTCGGGCTTGTGCGTCGCGATGGCGATGGCCCCGTCGAGAAGCGGCTTGTAATGCACGACGCGGCCCGGCTCCAACCCGCAGGAGGCCGCGATGATCGCCTTGGGCTGGCAATCGTCGATGCGCACGGCCAGTTCGTTCGCGGCAAAGCCCCCGAAGACGACCGAATGGATCGCCCCGATCCGCCCGCAGGCCAGCATCGCTTCCAGCGCCTCGGGCACCATGGGCATGTAGATGATGACGCGGTCGCCCTGCCCGATCCCCTTGGCGCGCAGCGCGCCCGCCAGAAGCGCGACACGGGCCTGCAATTCGGCATAGGTGATCTTGTGGATCGTGCCGGTGATCGGGCTGTCATGTATGATGGCGACGCGCGCGCCGTTCCCGGCCTCGACATGGCGGTCGACGGCGTTCCAGCAGGTGTTGACCATGCCGTCGGAGAACCATTCGTAGAGATCGCCGCCCTTTTCCGTCAGCGCCTTTGTGGGCGCGACATCCCAGTCGATGGCGCGGGCGGCCTCCATCCAGAACGCTTCGGGGTCCGCCTGCCACGCGGCATAGACATCCTTGTAGGTCATGATCGCACCTCCTCCTCGGGCCTTGGGGATGGGGATAGGGATGCCCATGCGCGCCGGGCAAGGGTGCTGGCGCGCTCAGCGTCACAATATCGCAATTTATTTGCAGATTCCGGGGCCACCAACCTGCAAATATCTGCAAACTCGCGGGACGCGCGTTGAGATCGGGGAAATTTTGCCCGGCTTTGCAAATACCTGCAAAGCACGCACATCTTTCCCCGGCCTGCACTGCGAATCGTGCGTCTTAGCCGTAATGGGCGACCGGCGTGCCCGCGATGGCGCCCATGTTCAGCAGCCCCCGCGCGGTGATCGAGGGCGTGACGATATGGGCACGGTTGCCCATGCCCATGAGGATCGGCCCGACCTCGAGCCCGCCCGCGCGCATCTTCAGGATGTTGCGCACCCCGCTTGCGGCGTCGGAATTGGCGAAGATCAGCACGTTGGCCGGGCCCTGCATGCGGTTGCCCGGGAAGATGCGGTCGCGCAGGTCAGGGTCGAGCGCGGCATCGATATGCATCTCGCCCTCATAGGCGAAATCGCGGGGGCCCGCGTCGAGGATGTCGAGCGCGGCGCGCATTCGCCGCCCCGTGTCGCAGTCAAGATTGCCGAACTGCGAATGCGAACACAGCGCGATGTTCGGCACCAACCCGAAGCGGCGCACATGCCGCGCAGCCCCGATCGCGGTAAGCGCGATCTGATCGGGCGTCGGTTCAGGATGCACCTGCGTGTCGGCGATGAACAGCGGCCCGTCCTCAAGGATCATCAGCGACAGCGCGCCCACCGGCTGCAGATCGTCGGTGCCCAGCACCTGCTGGACATAGTTCAGATGCCACAGGAACTGCCCGAACGTGCCGCAGATCAGGCTGTCGGCCTCTTCCCGGTGGACCATGACGGCACCGATGGCCGTGGTGTTGGTGCGCATGATCGCGCGGGCAAGGTCAGGCGTGACGCCCCGCCGCGACATGATGGAATGATAGGTCCCCCAGTAATCGCGATAGCGGGGGTCGTTCTCGGGGTTCACGATCTCGAAATCGCGCCCGGGGCGGATGGCAAGCCCGTGACGTTCGCAGCGCGCGTCGATCACCTCGGGGCGGCCGATCAGGATGGGGCTGTCGGTGGTTTCCTCCAGGATCGCCTGCGCGGCACGCAGGACGCGTTCATCTTCGCCTTCCGCGAAGACGATGCGGCGCATGGCGCTGCGGGCGGCATCGAACACGGGCCGCATCAGCATCGCCGACCGGAAGACCGACCCGTCGAGCCTGTCGCGATAGGCCTTCAGGTCCTCGATGGGGCGCGTGGCCACGCCCGTCTCCATCGCCGCCTTTGCCACGGCGGTCGACACGACGCCGATCAGCCGGGGGTCAAAGGGTTTCGGGATCAGGTAATCGGCCCCGAAGGTCATCTGTTCACCGCGATAGGCGGCTGCGGCCTCGGCGCTGGTCGTCGCGCGGGCCAGGTTCGCGATCCCGTCGATGCAGGCGATCTTCATTTCGTCGTTGATCTCGGTCGCGCCCACATCGAGCGCGCCGCGGAAGATGAAGGGAAAGCACAGCACGTTGTTGACCTGATTGGGAAAATCGCTGCGCCCCGTCGCGATGATCGCATCAGGGGCGACGCCGCGCGCGGCCTCGGGCAGGATTTCCGGGTTCGGGTTCGCCAGCGCGAAGATGATGGGGCGTTTCGCCATCTTCGCGACCATCTCGGGCGTCAGCACGTTCGGCCCCGACAGGCCCAGAAACAGGTCCGCGCCCCCGATCACGTCGTCGAGCTTGCGCAGGTCGGTCTTCTGCGCATAGGCGGCCTTCTGGGGGTTCATGTCCTCGGCCCGGCCCTCATGGACCAGCCCGTGAATGTCGCAGAGCCAGACGTTTTCCCGCCGCACCCCCA
>CAZNMV010000006.1:0-26898 GCA_964573835.1 uncultured Aestuariivita sp.
CTGGAAGATCAGCACGACATTGCCGTCGAAGTTGCGCGTCTCGGAGAGATACTTGGCCGCCCCCAGCAGCATCGCGGTATGCCCGTCATGGCCGCAGGCATGCATGATGCCCGGGGTCTTCGACGGGTAATCGACGCCTGACGCCTCATGAATGGGCAGCGCGTCCATGTCGGCGCGCAACCCGATGGTGCGCCCCGGGCCGCGCCCCTTGATCGTGGCGACGACGCCGGTGCGGCCCACGCCCGTCGTCACATCCTCGACACCCATTTCCTTCAGCCGTTCCACCACGAAAGCGGCGGTTTCGTGCACCTCGTACATGAGTTCTGGGTGCTCATGCAGATGGCGCCGCCACGCGGTCACTTCCGGGTGCATCTCGGCCAGTCGGTTGCGGATCGGCATGGTCTATTGTCCTTTCAGTCGCCCCACGAGACGCTCCATGAAGGCCTGCCCGGCCTCGAACTGCGCCTGCGTGATGAATTCGTCGGGCTGGTGCGCCTGCGCGATGTCGCCGGGTCCGCAGACCACGGCGGAATAGCCTGCCTCCTGGAACTGCCCGGCCTCGGTGCCATAGCTGACCACATGGGTGGCGTTGTCGCCGGTGATGGCGCGCGCGATGGCCTCGGCCTCGCCGTTTTCCTCGGGGCGCAGGCCGGGCACGCGGAACCGCTGTTCGAGGTCGATGCGCGCCTCCGGATGGATCGCCTGCATCCCGGCCTCGACCTCGGCCACCTTATCGCGGATGCGCGCGGTCCAGGCGGCGGGATCCTCGTCGGGGACAACCCGCGTGCCGATGTCGAAGCGGCAATGCTTGGCGGTGATGTTCTGCGCCGTGCCGCCGGTGATCGTGCCCACATGCAGCGTGGTGAAGGGCGGATCGAACAGCGCCGCGATATCTGATGGCTGACGCGCCATTTCCGCCGCATTGACCGCGTTCGCCCAGTCGATGACGCGCGCGGCTTCCATCACCGCGCTGACGCCTTTGTGGATGAGCGAGGAATGCACCTCATACCCCCAGACATCGGCGAAGAAGCCCTCGCCCCCCTTGTGGCCGGTGACCGACGCCATCATCGACGGTTCGCCCACGATGACGGCGCTGCCCTTGGGCACCATGCCCTGCATCGCCGCGATCATCGGCGGCGCGCCGGTGCAGCCCACTTCTTCGTCGAAACTCAGCGCCAGTTGCAGGGGCCGCGCGACGCCGGCGCGCTGCGCCTCGACCAAAGCCCAGATGGCCAGCGCGTCAAAGCCCTTCATGTCGGTCGTGCCGCGCCCGTACAGCCGGCCGTCGCGTTCGCTCAGCGTGAAGGGGTCGCTCGTCCAGGGCTGGCCGTCGACGGGCACCACATCGCTGTGGCCGGACAGGACCACGGCCCCCGCTTCCCATGGGCCGACATGGGCGATGAGCGCGGCCTTGTGCGGCTGGTCGGGGTCTGGCCAGCGGAAGCAGCGGATGCCGTGGGAGGCGAGATAGTCCTCGACCCAGTCGACCAGCGGCAGGTTGGTGTCGCGGCTGACCGTCGGGAAGGCGATCAGTGCCGCCAGAATGTCGCGCGGGGACAGGACCTGCGCCATGGCTGCCTCAATACCCGCTGTCGGTCGTCAGAACGAAATGGTCCTTCTCGACCTCGCTGTATTCCGACGGCGCAGGCACATAGCCCGGCTTGTGAATGGGCGACGGGATCGGTTTGAAGTTCAGGTCCTTCTCCAGCTTGCGCTGGTGCGGGTCGGCGATGGGCACCGCCTTCATCAGGGCCTGCGTATAGGGGTGCTGCGGGTTCTCGAAGACCCGCGCGCGCGGCCCGATTTCCACGATGCGGCCCAGATACATCACGCCCACGTTGTGGCTGACCCGTTCGACCACCGCCATGTCGTGGCTGATGAACAGGAAACTGATCCCCATCTCGGCCTGCAGTTCCATCATCAGGTTCAGCACCTGCGCCTGCACGCTGACGTCGAGCGCCGACACCGCCTCGTCCGCCACGATGAGCTTCGGCCGCAGCGCCAGCGCGCGGGCGATGGCGATGCGCTGGCGCTGGCCGCCCGACATCTCGTGCGGGAAACGGCGCATGAAGCTGCGCGGCAGATGCACCCGGTCGAACAGCTGCGCGACGCGGTCGTGCAGTTCGGACCCCTTGGCGATGTTGTAGTTGATGAGCGGTTCGGCCACCTGATCCATCAGCTGCATCTGCGGATTGAGCGAGGCGAAGGGATCCTGAAAGATCATCTGCATGTCCTGCCGCGCGCGGCGCAGACCTTCGGTGCCAAGCTTCAGGATATCGGTATTGCCCAGCCGCACCTCGCCCGACATCGGTTCCACCAGCCGCAGGATCGACCGCCCGGCCGAGGATTTGCCGCAGCCCGATTCCCCCACAAGGCTCAGCGTCTGGCCCTTGTTCAGCGTGAAGGACACGTCCTCGACCGCGTGGACATTGGCGACGGTGCGGCGGAAGAAGCCGCCCTTTACCGGGAACCGCGTCGTGAGGTTCTTCACCGACAGCAGCACCTCGTTGGTGCCGGGGATGGGTTCGATCTTCTGATCCTCAACGCCCATCAGCTTCATCGGTTCGGGGAAGGCCTTGCCCTGCATCTCGCCCAGCTTGGGCACCGCGGCCAGAAGCGCCTTGGTGTAATCGTGCTGCGGGTTCTCGAAGATGTCCTCGACCCGGCCTTCCTCGACCTTGTTGCCGCGATACATGACGACCACGCGGTCGGCCATCTGCGCCACCACCGCCATGTCATGGGTGATGAACATCACCGCCGTCCCCGTCTCACGCTTGAGCCGGTTGATGAGGGCGAGGATCTCCGCCTGGATCGTCACGTCGAGCGCGGTCGTGGGTTCGTCCGCGATCAGCAGGCGCGGTTCGCAGGCCAAGGCCATGGCGATCACCACGCGCTGGCGCATCCCGCCCGAGAGCTCGTGCGGATACTGCTTCAGCCGACGTTCCGGTTCGGGAATGCGCACCTGCCGCAGCAGTTCAAGCGCGCGCGCCTCGGCCGCGCGCTGGGACAGGCCGCGATGCACGCGCACCCCTTCGGTCAGTTGGCGGCCCACGGTGAAGACCGGGTTCAGCGCCGTCATCGGTTCCTGGAAGATCATGCCGATCTGGTTGCCGCGGATGTCGCGCATCCGGTCCTGGCTGACCTTGCCCAGATCGATCGGCGCGCCGTCGCCCGCGTCGAACAGAAGCCGCCCCCCCGCGATCTGCCCGCCGCCATATTCCACCAGCCGCATCAGCGACAGCGACGACACCGACTTGCCCGATCCGCTTTCGCCGACGATGCAGACCGTCTCGCCCGGGCGCACGTCGAAGGACACGTTCTCGACACCCACCACGGGCCCGTCCTTGGTCTGGAATTCAACCCTCAGCCCCTCGATGCGGGCAATCGTCTGGTCAAGCACGCGCGTGTCCCCGGTCACGGATCGGAATGACAGACGCTAAGGCCACACAACGGGCAGTGTCAAACCCCGCCGGGCGCTTTCGCCACGGGAAGTCTTGCAATTTCCGAAAACTCTGTTTCGATGAGACCTTATCCGGCGAAGGCCAGGGGGGCAGAACCAACGGCGGAGGCATTTCCGCGCCCGGACAGTCACTTGGCCCATCCGGAAAGACCCGGTCCGCGCCGGACGCAGACCGCGACCAAGACACATCGTGTCCAACAAGGAGTGTGAAATGAAACTCAGAACCCTACTCATGGGTGCAATCGCCTCGACCGCCTTTGCCCCCGCGGCCATGGCCGAGCGCGGGTCCGACGGCAATGTCAGCATCATCTACTGGCAGGCCCCGTCGATCCTGAACCCGTTCCTGTCGGGCGGCACCAAGGACGTCGAGTCCTCCTCGATCATCCTCGAACCGCTCGCCCGCTACAATCAGGTGGGCGAACTGACGCCCTGGCTGGTTGAAGAAGTCCCGACCGTCGCGAATGGCGGCGTGAGCGCGGATCTCACCAGCATCACCTGGAAGATCCAGCCCGGCATCCTGTGGTCCGACGGCACGCCCTTCACCAGCGCGGACGTCAAGTTCACCTGGGAATACTGCACCCATCCCGAAGGCGGCTGCGCGCAGCTGACCAAGTTCGACGGCGTCACCGCGGTCGACACGCCCGACGATCTGACCGTCGTCGTCAAGTTCGACAAGCCGACGCCGTTCCCCTACGGCCCCTTCGTCGGCGGCGAAAGCCCGATCCTGCAGGCCGCGCAATTCGCGGATTGCCTCGGCGCGCGCGCGCCCGAATGCACCCAGCAGAACTTCAACCCGATCGGCACCGGCCCCTTCAAGGTGGTCGAGTTCAAGCCGAACGACGTGATCACGCTCGAAGCCAACCCCAACTACCGTGACCCGGCCAAGCCCGCCTTCGCCACCGTCACCTTCAAGGGCGGCGGCGACGCCACCGCAGCCGGCCGTGCCGTGATGGAAACCGGTGAATTCGACTATGCCTGGAACCTGCAGCTGGCGCCCGATGTCGTCGCGCAGATGCAGGCCGGCGGCAAGGGCACGCCCGTGGCAGGCTTCGGCCCGCTGGTCGAGCGCATCATGCTGAACCAGACCAACCCGTCGTCGAGCCTGCCGGAAGGCGAACGCTCGACCGCCATGCATCCGCACCCCTTCCTGAAGGACCCCGCGGTCTACAAGGCGCTGTCCATGGCGATCGACCGGCCGCTGCTGGTGGAAATCGGCTATGGCCAGGCCGGCAAGGTGACCTGCAACTGGGTTCCGGCACCCGAGGCCGTGAACTCGACCACCTTCACCTGCGACCAGCAGGACATCGAAGGCGCGAAGGCCATGCTTGAAGCAGCCGGCTGGGTCGACAGCAACGGTGACGGCGTGCGCGAGAAGGACGGGGTCGAGCTGCGCATGCTCTACCAGACCTCGACCAACGCCGTGCGTCAGGACTTCCAGGCGCTGATCAAGCAGTGGTGGTCGGAGATCGGCGTCGATGCCGAGCTGCGCAACGTCAACGCATCGGTCTTCTTCGGCGGTGACCCGGGTTCGCCCGACACCTTCCAGAAGTTCTATGCCGACGTGCAGATGTACGCCAACACCTTCAACGGCACCGATCCGCAGGCCTATCTGGGCAACGCGCTCTGCGACAAGGCTCCGCGCCCCGAAACCCAATGGCAGGGCGAGAACATCGCGCGCTTCTGCATGGCGGAGTATGACGCGCTCTACGAGACGCTCACGACCACGGCGGATGCGGCCGAACGTGCCGCCATCGCCAGACAGCTCAACGACATGGTCGTGGCCAATGGCGGCATGATCCCGCTGGTCCACCGCGGCCGTCTGTCGGCCCATGCCAACTCGCTGGGCGGCATTGTGCTCAACGTCTGGGACAGCGAACTCTGGAACGTCGCTGACTGGTATCGCATGGACGGCTAAGCCGTTCGGCCCCCGCCCCGGCCATGCGCCGGGGCGGGTCTTTCCGCTCCCTCCCCCGACACCGCAGAGACATATGCAAAGGCGCCGTGCATGCTGACCTTTACGATTAGACGTTTGGTTCTGGCAGTCCCGACGCTTCTGTTCATCTCTCTGGTCATCTTTCTTCTGCTGGAACTCGCCCCCGGCGATCCCATGGCGCAGGTCCCCCTGACCGTCCCGCCCGAAGTGAAGGAGCGCATGCGCGAGGCGCTGGGCCTCGGCCAGCCCTGGCCGATCCGCTACTGGAAGTGGCTGGTCCAGTTCTTCTGGATCGAACCGCAGGTGATGATCGACTGGATGTTCGGCACCACCTTCAGCGCCAATGACCTGCGCGTCATCAGCTGGCAGACCCGCTCGCCCGTCATGGACATCGTGGTGCAGCGCATGCCGCAGACGCTCTGGGTCGTGGGCACCGCCTATATCGTCGGCATCCTGATCGCGCTGCCGATCGGGATCTATTCCGCCTATCGCCAGTATTCGTGGTTCGACAACGCGGGCACCTTTGTCACCATGGTGGGCTTTTCGGTGCCGCCCTTCTTCTCGGGCGTGCTGGTCATCGTGATCTTCTCGGTGCAGCTGGGCTGGTTCCCGTCGATCTACGACACCACCCACCGCGTCACCGACTGGGACAGCTTCGTGGTACAGCTGCAGCAGATGATCATGCCGGTGATGGTGCTGGCACTGCAGATCACCAGCCAGATGAGCCGCTTCATGCGCGCCTCGATGCTCGACAACCTCAACCAGGATTATGTGCGCACCGCCCGCGCCAAGGGCCTTGGCGAACGCACGGTCGTGCTGGTCCATGTGCTGCGCAACTCGATGATCCCGGTCATCACCGTCATCGCCATTGGCATCCCGGCAATCTTCGGCGGCGCCATCATCACCGAACAGGTCTTCAAGGTGAACGGGATCGGCCAGCTTCTGATCACCGCGATCGAGGCGAACGACCTGCCGATGGTCCAGACGCTCACCTTCATCTTCGCCGTGCTGATCGTGTTTTTCAACCTGATCGCCGACATCCTCTACGGCATACTCGACCCGAGGATCCGCTATGACTGAGCCCGTGCCCGCCACCCCGGTCCCGCCCAAGGGCGTCGTCGAGGCGACGCCGACCCGCCCGCCGCGCAGCCAGTGGGCCGAGGTCTGGCATCAGCTCAAATCCCACAAGGGGGCCATGGCAGGGGCGTTCCTGTTCGTCTTCATCCTGCTTTCGGTCACGATCGGCCCGCTGATCTGGCGGGTGGACCCGCAGTTCCTGCCGCAGGGCCGCGACTTCATCAACCTGCGCGACACGCGGCCGATCTATACGGCGCTGTGGGATTCCGGGGCCAAGGTGAACTGGGCGCATCCGCTGGGCACCGACAATCTCGGGCGGGACACGCTGGCCCGCCTGATGGCGGGGGGGCGTGTCTCGATCGCGGTGGGGCTCACGGCGATGGTGCTGTCGATCCTGCTCGGCACGCTGATCGGGGTCGTCGCGGGGTTCTTCAAGCGGCTGGACGGGCCGCTGATGCGTCTGGCCGACCTCTTCTTCGCGCTGCCGCTCCTGCCGATGATCCTTGTGGCGGCGCTCCTGTTCCGCGAACCCCTGTCGGAGAGCTTCGGGGCCGAAGGCGGCATCTTCATCCTCATCGTGGCGCTGATCGGGATCACGTCCTGGATGCAGACCGCGCGGATCGTGCGCGGCGACGTGCTGGCGCTGAAGGAACGCGAATTCGTGCTGGCGGCGCGGTCGGTCGGCACGACGTCCACCAAGCTGATGCTGCGCCATCTGCTGCCCAACGTGCTCTCGCCCATCATGGTTTCGGCCACCTTGGGCATCGCGACCGCGATCATCACGGAAAGCGCGCTGTCCTTCCTCGGCTTCGGCTTTCCGCCCGACTTCCCGACTTGGGGGCGACTTCTGAACGACAGCGTCGACCGGATGGTGCTTTACCCCGAACGGGTGGTCTGGCCGGGGCTTCTGATATCGCTCACCGTGTTGTCGGTCAATTATCTGGGCGACGGCCTGCGCGACGCGCTCGACCCGCGTATCCGCGGCCGCTGAGACATCGACATCCGCAAATAAGACCATGTGTCCGGCCCCGGCGGGGCCGGGCGAACACGCGCCCTCCGCGGCCCGGGGTAAACGGGGACAGTTTCAGCGATCGCGGCCCTGATCCGGGAAACTGTTCCGCTCACCGCCCTGCAATCCCCGCGCCCGCACCTTGATCAGAGGCAAAACCCGCGTCATCTGGAACGGTATTCCGCTTCCCGCACAGGTGACCCATGTTTGAGACGCTCGGCTTCATCGACACGACCCCGGCCGCCGTCAGCGTGGGTTTCGCGCTCGGCCTTGGCCTTCTCTTCGGCATTCTGGCTGAACGCAGCGGCTTCTGCTTCCGGCGGTCGCTGGTGGGCAAAGACCGCGTGCAGGCGCGCGGGGTCTGGGCCATGGCGCTGGCCACGGCGCTGGTCGCCACGCAAGGGGCGGTCGCGCTGGGCTGGATCGCCTTCGACGACCACCGCCTGCTGTCGGCCGACCTGCCCATCCTGGCCATCGCGCTCGGCGGTCTCGCCTTTGGGGCGGGAATGGTGCTGACGCGCGGCTGCGCCTCGCGGCTCACCGTTCTGGCGGGCACGGGCAACCTGCGCGCGGCGCTCGTGCTGGTCGTCTTCGCCATCACGGCCCATGCGACGATGACAGGTGTGCTGACGCCGCTGCGCACCGGCCTTGGCGGCGTGACCGTGCCCTTGGGCGACTGGGCAAGCCTTGCCGCCCTGCCCGGTGGCGCCTGGGGCGTGACGGCGGCGCTGACCGCGCTGGCTCTTGCGATCGCACTGCGCTCGGGCAACCGGGTCACCTTGCTTGCCACCGGGGCCGCGATCGGCCTTCTGGCCGCCGCCGGTTGGGTCATCACCGGTTTCGTCCTTTACGACGAATTCGATCCCATCGCACTGGAAAGCCTGTCCTTCACCGGCCCCGCGACCGAGACGCTGTTCTATGCCGTCGCATCGACATCGATCCCCGCGGGCTTTGGCATCGGGCTGATTGGCGGCACGCTGGCGGGTGCGCTGGCGGCGTCGATTGTCGCGCGCAGCTTCCGCTGGCAGAGCTTCGAGAGCCCGGCCCAGACCGGCCGCTACATGGCGGGCGCGGCACTGATGGGGGTGGGTGGCGTGCTGGCAGGCGGCTGCACGCTGGGCGCAGGCCTCGCGGGGATCCCGACGCTCGGGCTTTCGGCGGTGTTGGCGCTTGTCTTCATCACGCTGGGCGCGCTGGGCATGCAGGCGCTCAGCGGCCGATCATCTTCCGGTGCACGCGGCGCAGGATCCACCACACGACCGCTACAACCGGCAGAGTGATCAACGCCGTCAGCGTGCCCTTGCCGATCCCGGAGACCGCGCTCAGCGGCTCCATCAGATAGGCGGACAGCGACACGGCGTAATAGCTGATCGCCACCACCGACAGCCCCTCGACCGTGCGCTGCAGGCGCAATTGCAGATCGGCGCGCTGATCCATGCTGGCCAGAAGCTTCTGGTTCTGCGCACTGCGCTCCACATCGACCCGGGTGCGCAACAGATCGCCCGCCCGCATCGCCCGGTCGGCCAGCGACTGCAGCCGCCGTTCCGTCGCGTTCACCGTGCGCATCGCGGGCTCATATCGGCGCATCATGAATTCGGCGAAGGTCTGGCGGCCCTGAAAGCGCACTTCGCGCAGCGCATCGATCCGCTGGGTCACGATGGCCTCATAGGCCGTGGTCGCCCCGAAGCGGAACGATGTCTTGGCCGCGATGGTCTCGAGCTCGGCCGAGATCGCCAGAAGCTGCGGCAGCGTCTCCTCGGCGGGCTTTTGCCCTTCGGTCATGTCGCTCATCAGCCGGGTCAGGTGGTTGTCCAGTTCACCGATCTTCGGCCCCATCTCGCGCACCCGCGAAAATCCCAGCATCGACATAGACTTGTAGGTCTCGATCTCGCACAGGCGCTGTACGATGCGCCCGATCCGCCGCTTGCCGATGTCAGGCCCCACGAAAACGGCAAAGCGAAGATGCCCCGCCGGATCGATGCGGAAATCCCCCGCGACCACGCCCGCCCCGTCCAGCACTGTGCTGACCGCAAGGCTTTCGGGCACGAACCAGTCCGACAGGACCTCGTCGATGCGCGCGTCGTCCGGGCGCTGATCGACCCGCAGCAGGCACGACGTGATCCGCTGACCGGGGGCCTGGGCCAGCCAGTCCTCGGGAAAGACGGCGAAATCGGCCGGATCGAAGGGCCGGTCGCTCAGCCCGTCGACGAAGGCGGTATAGGTCACGAATTCGGTATGCTGTTCCCATTTCAGCGTGTGCCGCCCGATCCGGCCCGAATAATGCGTGGCGCCCGGCTGGGGATGGGGCGCGCCGTGCCGTTCGAGCAGATCCGTCAGATGCGCCAGATCCTGCGCGCGGTCGCGGCTCACCGCCTCTTTCGGCTGCTTGATCGCGACATAGACCGCCGTGCAGGGCGCCGCCATTGTCGGGAAGGGGCGCGCGTGCAGTTCGTTCGCAAGCTTGTAGCGCAGCGGATGGTCTTCGATGGGCGGCATGGGCGGACCTCCTGTCGGCAGATATGCAGCGTGATCCGGATAGTGTAAAGAAAAATCCTTCAAAATCCGTTATTTAGCGGCATACTTCCGTATGCCGCCCAAAGCCGCGGCGTGGGCAAAGAAAAACCCCGGCGCGGTCAGCCGCGCCGGGGTCATTGTCGCAACCGGGCTCACGCTCAGTCGATCATCGGCAGCAGCTTGTCGATGGAGGCCTTCGCGTCGCCATAGAACATCCGCGTGTTTTCCTTGTAGAACAGCGGGTTCTCGATGCCCGAATAGCCCGTTCCCTGGCCGCGCTTGGACACGAAGACCTGCTTGGCCTTCCAGACTTCCAGCACCGGCATGCCGGCGATGGGGCTGTTGGGATCGTCCTGCGCGGCAGGGTTCACGATGTCGTTCGACCCGATGACGATGACCACGTCGGTCGAGGGGAAGTCGTCGTTGATCTCGTCCATCTCGAGCACGATGTCATAGGGCACCTTGGCTTCGGCCAGAAGCACGTTCATGTGCCCCGGCAGACGGCCCGCCACCGGGTGGATGGCGAAGCGGACGTTCTTGCCCCGGGCCCGCAGCTTGCGCGTCAGTTCGCTGACCGACTGCTGGGCCTGGGCCACCGCCATGCCGTAGCCCGGCACGATGACGACGCTGTCGGCATCGTTGAGCGCGGCGGCGACACCGTCGGCCTCGATGGCGATCTGTTCGCCCTCGACCGCCATCTGCTCGCCCGCCGGGCCGCCGAAGCCGCCCAGGATCACGCTGATGAAGGACCGGTTCATCGCCTTGCACATGATGTAGGACAGGATCGCACCGCTGGAGCCCACCAGCGCGCCGACCACGATCAAAAGGTCATTGCCAAGCGAGAAGCCGATCGCCGCCGCCGCCCAACCCGAATAGGAGTTGAGCATCGACACGACCACCGGCATGTCCGCGCCGCCGATCCCCATGATCAGGTGATAACCGATGAAGAGCGCCAGCAGCGTCAGCAGGACCAGCGTCCAGCTGCCCGCGCCGCCCAGATACATCCCCGCCAGCACGACCGAGGCAATCGCCGCGCCCGCGTTCAGTGCATGGCCCCCCGGCAGCTTCTGCGCGGTGGTGTTCACCTTGCCCGCCAGCTTGCCATAGGCGATGACCGACCCCGTGAAGGTGACGGCACCGATCCAGATGCCCAGCACCAGTTCGACCCGCAGGATACCGATCTCGACCCCGGTCTTCTTGGCGATGAGCTGCCCGAAGGACGACAGGCCGTCATGGATCTCTTTCGGCAGGCCGACAGCGCCATAGCCATCGGCGGCCACCGCGCCCAGCGTTCCGCCGGTTTCGGCATAAAGCGCCGCGACGGTGTTGATCATGATGTCGGCGTTGAAGCCGACGAAGACCGCCGCAAGGCCGACGAGCGAGTGCATGATGGCCACAAGCTCGGGCATCTGGGTCATCTGAACGCGCGTGGCCAGCTGATAGCCCACACCTGCGCCCAGCGCGATCAGGATGACCGACGCGCCCCAAAGCCCCTGCCCCGGTCCGATCAGCGTGGCCAGCACCGCGATCGCCATGCCGACGATCCCGTACCACACCGCGCGCTTGGCGCTTTCCTGGCCAGACAGCCCGCCCAGCGACAGGATGAAGAGAACGGCCGCAACCGCATAGGCCGCAATGGTGAATCCGAATTCCATGATGGGCCCCTTACGACTTCTGGAACATGGCGAGCATGCGCCGGGTGACGAGGAAGCCGCCGAAGATGTTGACGGAAGCCATGAAGATGCCGGCCGCCGCCAGCAACGTGATCAGCGCCGAGGACGATCCGATCTGGATCAGCGCGCCCAGGATGATGATCGACGAAATCGCATTGGTCACGGCCATCAGCGGCGTGTGCAGCGAATGCGCCACGTTCCAGATCACCTGGAAGCCGATGAAGACCGACAGCACGAAGACGATGAAATGCTGCATGAAGCTCGCGGGGGCAATAAGACCCACACCCAGCACCAGAGCCGCACCCACAGCCAGAAGCGCGATCTGGTTGCGCGTCTGGGTCTTGAAGGCAGCGGTTTCCTGCGCCTTCTTTTCCTCGGGCGTCAGCTCTTTCGGCTTTTCCTTCTTCACGCTCGCGATCGCGGCCACTTTCGGCGGCGGCGGCGGGAAGGTGACCGCGCCGTCATGCGTGACGGTCGCGCCCCGGATCACGTCGTCTTCCATGTTGTGCACGACCGTGCCGTCCTTGGCGGGCGTCAGGTCGGTCATCATGTGACGGATGTTGGTGGAATAAAGCGTCGAGGATTGCGCGGCCATCCGGCTCGGGAAATCGGTATAGCCGATGATCGTCACGCCGTTCGGGGTCACGACCTTCTCGTCGGCCTTGGTCAGTTCGCAGTTGCCGCCACGCTCGGCCGCAAGGTCGATGATCACCGATCCGGGCTTCATCGCCTCGACCATATCCTTGGTCCACAGGATCGGGGCCGCCCGGTTGGGGATCAGCGCCGTGGTGATGACGATGTCCATGTCGGGGGCCAGCTCGCGGAACTTCTCGAGCTGCTTGGCCTGGAATTCGGGGCTCGACGGCGCGGCGTAACCGCCGGTGGCGGCGCCGTCCTGCGCATCCTCGAAGTCGAGGAAGACAAACTCGGCCCCCATCGATTCGATCTGTTCGGCCACTTCAGGGCGCACGTCGAAGGCATAGGTGATGGCGCCGAGGCTCGTCGCCGTTCCGATGGCGGCAAGGCCGGCAACGCCCGCGCCCACGATCAGCACCTTCGCCGGAGGCACCTTGCCCGCGGCCGTCACCTGACCGGTGAAGAAGCGGCCGAAATTGTTGCCCGCCTCGATCACCGCGCGGTAGCCCGCGATATTGGCCATGGACGACAGCGCGTCCATTTTCTGCGCGCGGCTGATCCGCGGGACCATGTCCATGGCGACAATGGTCGCGCCACGGTCGGCGGCAAGCTTCATCAGCTCTTCGTTCGCGGCCGGATAGAAGAAGGAAATCAGGGTCTGACCCTTCGACAGGCGCTTGACCTCGGCCTCCGTGGGGGGGCGCACCTTGGCCACGACATCGGCGGCCTTGTAAAGTGCCGCGGCGGTCTTGACGATCTCGACGCCCGCTGCCTTGTAGGCTTCGTCCGAGAACCCGGCCGCCTGGCCTGCGCCGCTTTCGATCACGCAGTCATGGCCCAGTTTCTGGAGCTGCAGCGCGCTGTCGGGGGTCATCGCCACCCGGGCTTCGCCCTCGAAGAGTTCTTTCGGAGTTCCGATTTTCAACCTGTCATCCCCCTTTGGTCCCCGGTCCGGGCGCAAGATGGTGCATCTGCCGGATTTCTCCACTAGCGCGCGCAACAAAGTTGCGCAAGCAGGCGGGGGCCGCGCCTAGACCCAGCGGCGCACTTTCTCGGCATAGCGGGCGAAATCTGCACGGAAGCTGCGGCGCATGCGGTCTTCCTCGGGCAGGATGAAGCGTTTCTCGATCACCCAGACGAAGATCGGTATCAGCACCAGCGACAGCACCGCATCCCAGCGCAGGATCAGGCCTGCGAGGATCAGCGCGTCGCCGAGGTAGATCGGATTGCGCGTGCGGCTGAAGATACCCGACTGGATGAGACTGCTGGGCGTCATGTGCGGGATCACCGTGGTGCGGTGGCGGCGGAACTCGGCGAAGGCGAGCGCCATGAGAAGAAGACCGCCGCCCACGAGCACCCCGCCCGCGAAATTGGCCCAGCCCCCCCCGAAATCGAGCCCCAAGGGCAGGTAGACGGATTGTGCCCAGGCCAGCGCGGCGAAGGCCGCCAGCCAGACGGGGGGAAGGTCGATCCATTTCATAGCGCATGTTCCTTGGTCAGGGGACCGGAAACTTTGATAGTTTCCGGTCCGTTTTCTTTCAAAGAAAACGGGCACCCCGCGCAACGTGACGGAACGGCGCGTCTTGTGCGCCCGTGTCCACCAGATAGGGTCCTGCGCAAACGTCCAAGGGAGGATCACATGACACTTCAGGGTAAACACGCGCTCATCACCGGGGGCGGCACGGGGATCGGGCTTGCCATCGCACAGGCGCTGGTCACGGAGGGCGTGCATGTCACCATCACTGGCCGTCGCCAGGACGTGCTGGAAGAGGTGGCGGGGCCGGGCATGACGCCCATGGCGATGGATGTGCGCGACGAGGCGGACGTGGTCGCCAAGATCGCGGGCGCGGCAGACCGCAACGGCCCCATCCAGATCTGCATCCCCAATGCCGGGATCGCCGAAGGCAAGGCCGTGCACAAGACGACGATGGAGTTCTGGCGCAACATGATGGCCACGAACCTCGACGGCGCGTTCCTGACGATCCGGGAATCGCTCACCTCGATGCGCCAGACCGACTGGGGCCGCGTCATCACCATCGCCTCGCTCGCCGGTGTGCGCGGGTTGAAAGGGGCAGCGTGCTATTCGGCGTCCAAGCACGGGATGATCGGGCTGACCCGGTCTTTGTCCGAGGAATACATCGGCACGCCCTTCACCTTCAACGCGGTCTGCCCCGGCTATGTCGCCACCCCCATCGTTGAGCGCAACATCATCTCGATCGCCCAGCGCGCCGGGATTTCCGAAGAGGCCGCGCTGAAGATCATGGTCAGTTCCAACCGCCATGAACGCCTGATCGCGCCGGAAGAGGTGGCGGCGGCGGTGCTGTGGCTATGCCGTCCGGGATCGCAGAGCATCAACGGCCAGACGATCGAGATCGCGGGCGGTCAGGTCTGAGGGGGGCTCTGCCCCCCGGCCTTCGGCCTCCCCCCGGGATATTTGTGAACCCGAAGAAGCAGGGGACGCTCTGGACAAGGGCGGCGTTTCGAGATATTTCAAGCTTAAAATATCCCTGGGGACCGCCATGACCGATTTCGCCGCCACCAAGGCCATGTTCGTTCTGCCCGACGGCGTCATCTATCTGGATGGCAATTCGCTGGGTCCCCTGCCCCGGGCCGTGCCCGCGCGGATCGAGGCGATGCTGCGCGCGGAATGGGGCGAGAAGCTCATCACCGGGTGGAACAAGGCGGGCTGGATGGCGCAGCCCATGCAGCTGGGCGACCGGATCGGGCGACTGATCGGGGCGGAAGCCGGCCATGTGACCACGGGCGACACGCTCTCGATCAAGGTCTATCAGGCGCTGGCTTCGGCGCTGGCGCTGCGGCCTGACCGCCGCGTCGTGCTGTCGGACAGCGGCAATTTCCCGACCGACCTTTACATGGCCGAGGGGCTTTTGCGCACCATGGGGGCCGGGCATGAATTGCGCGTGGTGGCCCCCGAGGAGGTCGAGGCCCACATCACCGACGAGGTGGCGGTCCTGATGCTGACGGAAGTCGATTACCGCACCGGGCGGCGGCACGACATGAAGGACCTCACCGCGAAGGCCCATGCGGCGGGCGCGCTTGCGATCTGGGATCTTGCCCATTCCGCGGGGGCCTTCCCGGTGGACCTGACGGGCTGCGGCGCGGATTTCGCCGTGGGCTGCACCTACAAGTATCTCAACGCAGGCCCCGGCGGCCCCGCCTTCATCTATGTGGCACCGGCCCATGCGGGCCGCGCCGTGCCCGCGCTGTCGGGCTGGCTGGGGCATGAGGCGCCCTTTGCCTTCGATCTCGACTACCGACCCGGATCGGGCGTCGACCGCATGCGCGTCGGCACGCCGCCGGTGATCCAGATGACCGCGCTCGAGGTCGCGCTCGATGTCTGGGACATGGCCGATATCGCGGATGTGCGCGCGAAATCGGTGGAGCTGACCGAGCAGTTCATCGCCGGGATCGAAGCCGCCTGCCCCGGTCTCGAACTCGCCACGCCCCGCGATCCCGCCCTGCGCGGCAGCCAGGTCTCGTTCCGTTTCGCCGACGGCTATGCCGCGATGCAGGCGCTCATCGAACGTGGCGTGATCGGCGATTTCCGCGCGCCCGACATCATGCGCTTCGGCTTCACGCCGCTCTACATCGACGAGGCCGACGTGGCCCGCGCCATCGACATCATCGCCGAGGTGATGACAACCGCCGCATGGGACCGCCCGGAATACAAGGTCCGGGCCGCCGTCACATGACCGACGCGACCGCCAGCCTGCCGCTGTGCCGGCCCGCCGGGTGGATCACCCTGTGGCGGAGGCTGGCTGCCTGCGGGACGCTCAACAGAAAGGCCCTTCCTTCGTTCTGAACCTTTTTGCCGTTTTCAGAGGGAAGCCCCATGACCAACACCCCCTACGATCCCGCCCGCGAAGGCGCGCAGATGTCCTTCGACGGGCGCATGTCCTATGGCGATTATCTCGGCCTCGAAGCGATCCTGTCGTCGCAGCATCCGCTGTCGGACGCGCATGACGAGATGCTCTTCATCATCCAGCACCAGACGTCGGAGCTCTGGATGCGGCTTGCCATACACGAGCTCGACGCTGCCCGGCACATGCTGCAGACGGGGCAGATGCGGCCCGCCTTCAAGATGCTGGCACGCCTGAGCCGGATCTTCGAGCAGCTCAACAGCGCCTGGGACGTCCTGCGCACCATGACGCCAAGCGATTACACCACCTTCCGCGCGACGCTTGGCCAGTCGTCGGGCTTTCAGTCGCATCAGTACCGGCTGATCGAATTCATCCTCGGCAACCGCAACGCCGCGATGCTGCGGCCCCATGCGCACCGCCCGGGCGTCACGGCGCTGTTGCAGGCGGAACTGGCGCGGCCCTCGCTTTACGACGTGGCGCTGCAGGCGCTGCATGCCGCGCATCCGCTGCCCGACGCAGTGCTCGCCCGCGACCCGGCCAAGCCCCACACGGCGGACGCGTCCGTGATGGAGGCCTGGACGGAAGTGTACCGCGACCCTGCAACCCATTGGGAGCTTTACGAACTCGCCGAAAAGCTGGTGGATCTCGAGGATTACTTCCGCCGCTGGCGCTTCAACCATGTCACCACGGTGGAGCGCGTCATCGGCTTCAAGCGCGGCACCGGGGGCACCGGCGGGGTCAGCTATCTGAAGCGGATGCTGGAGGTAGAGCTTTTTCCCGAGCTCTGGCACCTGCGCACGGCGCTTTAGGGCTGCAGGCCCGCCCCGATCATGCGGCCCAGCGTGTCGACGTCGCGGGCATAGCTGGCGTGATCGGATGCCTTGCCCTTGATGCCTGCCAGCGCCGCCATCATCGCGGCGGCGGCGGCGTCGGGCGGGACGCTCAGCCGCAGCGCGCCTTTCGCCGCCATATCGGTCAGCCAACCGGCATAGACCGCGCGCAGCCGCGCCTCGCCCGCCTCGGCGATGTCGGCGGCGGTGGCATTGCCAGTGTCGATCAATTCGCGCCCATGGGGCGAGGTCATCATCGTCTCGATGATCGCGCCGCCCTGCGCGGCGAAGGCCGCCGCCAGCCGTTCGGGGATCGGCAGGTCACGCGCCAGCGCCGTGCGCACGCTTTCGACCGCATCGTCGTAATAGAACTGCGCGAGGCTGCGGAAGATGTCTTCCTTGCTGCGGTAATGCAGATAGAGCGCGGGCCGCGACATGCCCGCGCCGCGCGCTATGTCGTCCATGGATGTCTTGCGGAAACCATAGGCGGAGAACGCGGCCCAGGCCGCGTAGAGGATCGTCTTCTGCCTGGGGTCCTGCAAGTCATGCTTCATGGCGGAAGTTCTGACGATTTCTGTCATTTCTGTCAATTGACGCAACTGACACTTTATCGTATTTATGTCAGAACGTAATGCATCCGACTCGGAGACAGCCCATGGCAACCTCGCTGACCGTCAACGGCACTACACACCGCATCGACCTGCCCGAAGACGTGCCGCTTCTGTGGGCACTGCGCGATGCGCTGGGCCTGACCGGCACCAAGTTCGGCTGCGGCGTGGCCGCCTGCGGCGCCTGCACCGTCCAGATCGACGGGGCCGCGGTGCGGTCCTGTCAGGTGGCGCTGGGCGATGTCTGGGGGGCGGTCACCACGATCGAAGGGATGGGCAGCCCCGACGCCCTGTCAGTCCTCCAGCGCGCCTGAGTCGAGGAACAGGTCGCCCAATGCGGCTATTGCCAGTCGGGCCAGATCATGCAGGCGGCTGCGCTGCTTGCGGAAACGCCCGAACCCACCGATGACGACATCGACGCCGCCATGCAGGGCAATCTGTGCCGCTGCGGCACCTATCCCCGCATCCGCGCCGCGATCCACCGCGCCGCCCGCATGATGAACGAGGCGTAAGTCATGGCATCCGCAGGAAAGATCCTCCGCCGTACCTTCCTCATCGGATCGGCCGCCATCGTGGGCGGCGTGGCCTTCGGGGCCTGGATCGTCGCGCGCCCCGCGCCGAACCCGCTGCAGCCGGGCGAAGGCGAGGCTGCGCTCAACCCCTTCGTCTTCATCGATGCGACCGGCGTCACCCTCATCGCGCCGCGCGCCGAGATGGGACAGGGCGTGCACACGACCTGGGCCGCGCTGATCGCGGAAGAACTCGACATGGGGCTCGACCAGGTGCGCGTGCTGCACGGTCCCGCGGCACAGGCCTATTACAACAGCGCTATGATCGGCGACGCGCTGCCAAGCCGGGGCTATGACGTCAGCGATTTCCAGCACAATCTGGGCCAGATGCTGGGTGTGATGGGAAAGGTCGTCAGCCTGCAGGTCACGGGCGGATCGACCTCGATGAAGGACGGCTTCGTGCGGATGCGCGAAGCGGGGGCCAGCGCGCGCGAGACGCTGAAGGAAGCCGCCGCGCGACGTCTGGGTGTCGCCCGCGACACGCTGCGCACGGACCGCGGGGACGTGATCGCGCCCGACGGCACGAAGATCGCCTATTCCGACCTTGCCCCCGATGCCGCCGGGATCGAACCGATCGAGACACCGCTGCGCGATCCATCCGAATGGAAGCTGCTGGGCCGCACCCAGCCGCGCGTCGACATGGTGGCCAAGGCCACCGGCACCGCCGAATTCGGCGTCGATGTCCGCCTGCCGGGGATGACATTCGCAAGCCTGCGGATGAACCCGCAGCTCGGCGGCGCAATGACCGGCTTCGACGCGACCGCCGCCGAAGCCATGGCGGGGGTGCAAAAGGTCATCGACCTCGGCACCGGGATCGCGGTTGTCGCGAACAACACCTGGACTGCCATGAAGGCCGCCGAAGCGGTGCAGATCGACTGGGCCGAAGCCCCCTACCCCGCGACGACCGGCGCGATCTTCGACCGCATCGCCG
Source organism: uncultured Aestuariivita sp. (assembly GCA_964573835.1). Taxonomy (GTDB): domain Bacteria; phylum Pseudomonadota; class Alphaproteobacteria; order Rhodobacterales; family Rhodobacteraceae; genus JAGYKE01. The sequence goes on from CAZNMV010000006.1 coordinate 19,122, forward strand.
CGGCCTTCGACGATGCCCCCAATTCGACCCTGCGCGATGACGGCGATGCCGACACCCTGCCCGAAGGGGCGACCGAGATCACCGCCGAGTATCGTGCGCCCTACCTTGCTCACGCCACCATGGAGCCCATGGGCGCGACCGCGCTTTACACCGGAGACGCGCTCGACATCTGGTGCGGCAACCAGGCGCCCACCTTCCAGCAACGCGCCTGCGCGGCGGAAGCGGGGCTCGACCCCGAACAGGTCCGGGTCCACACCACGCTGATGGGCGGCGGCTTCGGTCGCCGGGCCGAGCTTGACTTCGCCACGCTCGCCACCCGCGTCGCGGTGCAGATGCAGGGCACGCCCGTGCAGGTGACATGGTCCCGGGAAGAGGACATGACCCACGACTTCTACCGCCCCGGCGCGCTGGCGCGGTTCCGCGGCGCGGTAAAGGATGGCCGCGCCGTGCTTCTGGATGGCCGGATCGCCGCGCAATCGCCGGTCTTTCAGGTGATGGACCGCATCGCGGGCCTGCCCGGCGCGGGCCCCGACAAGGTGCTGGTGGAAGGTGCCTTCAACCAGCCCTACGCCATCCCCAATTACCGCATCCGTGGCCATATCGCCGACCTTGCCATCCCCGTGGGCTTCTGGCGGTCGGTCGGCAATTCGCATAACGGCTTCTTTTTCGATACCTTTCTCGACGAAATGGCCCATGCGGCGGGGCGCGACCCGCTCGACTTCCGGTTGGAGCTCATGCGTGACGAATTCGCCCCCGGTGCCGCATGCCTCGAGGCGGTGCGCGAGATGTCCGGCTGGACCGGGCAGACGCCCGACGGCACGGGCCGCGGCGTCGGCTTCACCTACAGCTTTGGCACGCCGGTCGCGCAGGTCGTCGAAGTGGTGCAGGAGGGCAGTGCGATCCGCATCGCGCGCGCCTGGATCGCCTGCGACGTCGGGCTGGCCCTCGATCCCGGCAATATCGAGGCGCAGATGGTGGGTGGCATGATCCAGGGCCTGTCGGCCGCCGCCCATGAAGCGATCACCTTCGAAGGCGGCACGGTGCAGCAGCAGAACTATCCCGACTACGACATGCTGCGCATGCACACCGCGCCGCGCACCGAGGTGCGCATCCTGCAGACCAACCGCCACATGGGCGGCGTGGGCGAACCGGGCACACCGCCCGCGATGGCCGCGCTTGGCAATGCGCTGTTCGATCTGACGGGCATCCGCGCGCGCGAGATGCCGTTCGCACGGACCTTCCCGCTGGCAACCTGACCGGCCGGGGGGCACGCCGCCCCCCGCATCCGGAGCATTCGCCACAATCTCTCCGCATTCCGGTCCCACTGCCGCCTGACGCGGGAAACACAGTGTTTCCCAAATCGAGCACAAGGATCGCTGCGCCAACCCGACCAGATCGGATGAAAGCGCGGCTCGGAAGGGTCAGATGGCAGGGGTCGCAGGCAACCCAAGGCAGCAGGGCATACCGTCGGGGTGGACGGCATGAGCACGCCTATCGTCATCACGAACGCAAGCTTCGAACAGACCGCCCATGCCAATGGCGGCTGGTCCCCGGGCATCCCCAGCTGGACGGTCAGCACCGGTGCGGGCGGCGACGCGGGCGATTTCAACCCCACTGCCGGCCAGGTCAACAACGCCACGATCACCGGCGTGGATGTCGCCTATCTGTTCAAGACCGGCGATCCGGCAAGCTTCGCCAGCATCTCGCAGACCACCGCGACCAGCTATGTGGCAGGCAACACGTACCAGTTCACGCTCGACATCGGCGACGGCAATTACAGCCCCAGCGGCGATGTCCCCTTCGTCGTCAACATCTATGCGGGCAGCACCATCATCGGCACGCTGTCGGCGACAACCGGCGATATCGGCGCGCTGCAATCCTATACCGTCACCTCGACCCTCAATGACCCCGCGCTCAACGGTCAGGCCATCCGGATCGAGATTTCGCTGCCCCCCGGCACCCCGGCGGGCGAGATCCTGGTCGACAACGTCTCGGGCGTCTTCTTCCCGCCGCCCGATGGCGTGGTCGAGGGCACCGCCGGCGCCGACCTGATCGACATCGCCTATGCCGGCGATCCCGAGGGCGAACGGGTCGACAATGCCGACGGCCCCGGCGGCACGAATGACGACACGATCGAAGCGGGCGGCGGCAACGATACCGTCTTCGGCGGCCTCGGCGACGACCTGATCGACGGCGGCCTTGGCGACGATCTGCTTTACGGCGATTTCGGCGGCGGAGGCTTCACCACCGAAAGCCTGAACTGGGATGCCCAGGGCGGCGAGGGCACGTCGCTTGCCACCGGGTTCACCCAGAACACCGGCCTGATGGACGTCACCTTGTCCTTCTCCGATGACGGCAACAACGGCGCGGGCTTCTTCGTCTCCACCAGCGCCACCTATACGGATGCAGGTGAACCCTTCGATCCGACGTCCAGCCTGCGTCTGGCGGGCACGGGCGACGGCCCGACCTCGACCACCACGATCAGCTTCGCCTCGGCCGATCCCACCGCGCAGGACGAGGTCACGAACGTCGTCTTCCGCATGAACGACATCGATGCGGGCAACTTCCGCGACGAAATCACGGTCAACGCCTTCGACGCCGCAGGAAACCCGGTAACCGTCACGATCACGCCTTCGGGCAACGACACCGTGTCGGGCAACACAATCATCGCGGGCGCGGGCGGCGACGCGCCCACCGACGCCAACGGCTCGGCCCTGGTCGAAATCGCAGGCCCCGTTGCCACCGTCGAGATCATCTATGTCAACGGTCTCGCGAACTTCCAGAACTTCTGGGTGTCGGACATCTTCTTCGATGTCCTGCCCACCGGCGGCGGCAACGACACGATCCAGGGCGGCGCGGGCGCCGACACGATCTTCGGCGAAGGCGGCGATGACGTTCTTGCGGGCGGCACCGGGGCCGACAGCGTTTCGGGCGGCGCGGGCGCCGACACGATCGATGCGGGCCAGGGCGACACCGTCTCGGGCGGCGACGGCGACGACATCTTCCGCCTTGTCGATCTGGCCGAAGTCGGATCGGGCACCATCACCATCCTCGGCGGCGAAGCCGGCGAGACCGGCGGCGACACGCTCGACCTCGGCGGGCTGGCCGACCGCACCACGCTGACCTTCACCGTCAATACGCCGGACGAGAAGCAGGGCACTGTCACGATGTCCGACGGGACCATCGTGTCGTTCACCAATATCGAGAACATCATCTGCTTCACCCCCGGCACGCTGATCGACACCGCGCAGGGACCGCGTCCCGTCGAGGATCTGCGCCCCGGCGACTGGGTGGTGACGCGCGACAGCGGCCTGCAGCAACTGCGCTGGAAAGGTCAGCGCCGCGTCTCCGCGACCGGGGCACAGGCGCCCATCCGCATCGACCCCGTCCTTCTGGCGGACGCGCGCGCGCCGCTTCTCGTCTCGCCGCAGCACCGCATCCTCTGGCACGGCTACCGTGCCCAGATGCTCTTCGGCGAAACGGAAGTGCTGGTCAGCGCCAAGCACCTGCTGTCCAACCCCGGCGCGCAACGCGTCGAAGGGGGCGAGGTGACCTATCTCCACCTGATGTTCGACCGGCACGAGGTGATCTTCGCCAACGGCGTGCCGACGGAAAGCTTCTATCCCGGGGAAATGGCGCTTTACGCGACCAGCGATGTTGCGCGCGACGAACTGTTCCGTCTTTTCCCGGACCTGCGCACCGGGCTGGGAAGCTTCGGGGATACCGCGCGGCTCTGCCTCAAGGCGCACGAAGCCTCGCTGCTGGTCGCCTGACGGTTACTCTGCCGCGCGGATGTCGCGCCCCGGGCGCAGGCCGGCGGCCCAGGCATGCACCGCCTCGCCGAAGGCCCGGAAGAGCGGCCGCGAGACGGGGTCATTGGCCGCGTCCCATTCGGGATGCCACTGCACCGCCAGCGTGAAACCCGGGGCATCCTCGACATAGATCGCCTCGGGCGTGCCGTCGGGGGCATATCCGTCGATCACGATGCGCTGGCCCGGCGTCTTGATCCCCTGCCCGTGCAGCGTGTTGGTCATCACCTCGGTCGCGCCGAAGACGCGGTGGAACACCCCGCCGTCAGTCACCGTCACCTTGTGGCGCAGGGCGAACTTTTCCTCGAGCGTGCCGTCCGGCGGCATGCGGTGGTTCATCCGCCCCGGCAGGTCGCGGATTTCGGGGTAAAGCGTGCCGCCCATGGCGACGTTGACTTCCTGAAACCCCCGGCAGATGCCCAGAAACGGCTGGCCCCGTTCGACACAGGCCCGCACCAGCGGCAGCGTCACCGCATCGCGCGCCCGGTCGAAGGCGCCATGCGCCTCGGTCTCGGCCTCGCCGTATTCCTCGGGGTGGACATTGGGCCGCCCGCCGGTCAGCACGAAGCCGTCGCAGACCGCGAGCAATTCCTCCACCGACACGAACCGCGGATCAGTCGGGATCAGGAGCGGCAAGCACCCCGAGACATGCGCCACCGCTTCCGAATTCATCGTGCCGCCCGCATGGGTCGGATACTGATCATTGATCAGGTAGGAATTGCCAATGATGCCGACGATGGGTCGGGCCATGATGTCCGGCTCCGATCGAGATGACTGCCTGTGACCACGATAGGGCCAAGGACGCCCGCCCGCAACCATCGCCACGCAGCCGGAGCCGCTCTGCGGCGCAGCTGCCTCAGATTTCGGCGTCGAAACCCGCAGCCTCGATGCCCGCGCGCGCCGCCGCGGCATCATTTTCCGAGGTGTCGCCTGTCACACCCACTGCCCCCACGACCGCGCCGCGCTTGTCGCGCACCAGCACGCCGCCCGGCACCGGCACGAATTGTCCGCCGTAAAGCCCGTTCATCGCGCCGACGAAATAGGGCTGCGCCTCGGCGCGCTTCATCTGCGCCGTGCCCGCGATGCCCAGCATGACCGACCCATAGGCCTTGCCATGCGCGATGGCGAAGCGCCCCGCGCTCGCGCCGTCCTCGCGCTCGAAGGCGATGTCCGGGCCGCCCGCGTCCAGCACGACCACGGACAGGGGCTTCAGCTCCATCGCGCGCCCCTGTTCGAGCGCCTTGCGGATGATCGTGCGCGCGCGGCGCAGGGTGATGGCTGACATGCGGGTCTTCCTTTCTTTCCGGATGTTGCGGGCACAATGCGGCGGACGTCCGGGGCATGCAAGACCCGCCCGCCCCCCCCCTGTTCGGGGGATTGTCGGCAACCCGGTCACGGCGGACGGTCGGATCATGCGAATCCGCGCCTGGTACGGCGCCAGTGATCACGAGGGACCAGTGTGATGTTGACAAGAGTAGCGGGCGGTCTTGCCCTTGTGACGGCGCTTTCGGGATGTCTGGGCGGGGGCGGCGGCGGCGCAGCCGCGATCGCCGCGGGCACGCTGCCGGTGACGGGAACCGGCACGATCCTTGGCGTGACGCTGCCCAGCACTGTGACGACCAGCACCAACAACATCACCGGCCTGCCGCAGATCCAGACCGACCCGACCTCGGTATCGGTGAATGACCGGACACCGCAGGGTGGCATCGGCTTCACCGCCAGCGCCGACGCCGATCCCAACCCGGCGCAGTTTCAGGCGGGCGGCACGTCGGTCGCGGCGCTGATCTCGGGCAATGCCAATGCGGCGCTAGCTGGCGGCACCACCGTCAACGGCTTCACCGACGCCAAGGGCGCGGTCTTCTTCGAGAACGGCAATTTCGGCGACCCGCAGGCCGAAAGCAACGACGGCGCGGTATCGACCGTGTCGGTCTACAACCTGTTCCAGAACAACCAACCCACGGGGCAGATCGTGCTCAGCGACGTGACCACCGTGCGCTACCGCGGCCGCACCAATAGAACGGGCGAGGCCTTCTACGGCGTGGGCTATATCGGCAACGCCACGGCGACAATGCCCACAGGCCAGACCATCACCTATACCGGCTTCTGGGAAAACGGACAGGCGGTCTACAACAACGGCAACGGCGCAAACCAGTTCTATCTGCGCGTGAACGACACCGTCAGCCTGTCGGCGGACCTGACGGCGAACACCATCACCGGGTCGGCAAATGCCAGCATGGACCGCGACATCAATCTCGGCGCGAACACGATCACCCTGACCACCGATGTCGAACGTCTGGTGCTGAACGGCACGGTCACCGGCAACACCTTCGCGGGCACCGCACTTCTGGTCGATTCCGGCGGCAACACCGTCGGCACCCAGACCGGCGAGATGGTCGGCGGCTTCTTCGGCGCCAATGCCACCGAGATCGCCGCCGCGATCCAGAACAGCGGGACCATGACGCTTGAAGGCGCGAACGCGACCTATGTGCTGCAGGGCGTGATCGGCGGCACCTCGCGCTGAGGGCCGCGCCCATGCTCCGGCGTCTGTTCGCCGCGCTGGCCTGCGCGCTCTGGGCGGCCACCGCCGCCGCCCAGACCCCGGGGGGCGGCACGCGCTATGTCGATCTCGACCAGTCCGCGAAACTGGTCGTGATCGAAACGCTGATCGACCAGCGCAATTACGATCAGGCGCAGTTTCTTCTGTCGAACTCCTTCTTCAACGAAGGCGACTTGGGCTATGTCGCGGCCCTTCTTCAGGCCCGCGTCTTCCGCGCCACGGGTCGGACCGCCGAAGCCGACGCGCTGCTTGCCCAGATCGTCGCGGAACGCCCGGGCTTTGCGCAGGCGCGGCTTGAATATGCCGCGCTTCTGGCCGACCGCGGCCAGCGCCGCGACGCGCTCGCGCAGCTGAACCACCTGTCGCGCAGCGTCTCCGACCCCACCTCGCGCGAAACCCTCGACACTGTCATCGACACGCTTGAGGCGCAGGGCCGCCCCCGGTTCCAGTTCTTCGCCGCGCTGATCGAGGATACCAACGTCAACAGCGGCACCGATGCGACCACCTACACGCTGTTCGGCCTGCCCTTCGCCGTGGCCCCGGCCGCGCGACGGACCGAAGCGCGCGGCCTGCGCTTCGGCGGCACGATGACGGTCGACCGCCCGCTCGGCCCCGGCGCGCTGGGTTACGCCGCGCTGCGCCTCACCTTCGAGGATTTCGAAGGAAGCCGCTTCGACCGCCAGATCGCCGATATCCGGCTCGGCCTGCGCCGCGACGTGGCGGGCGGGCGCGGCAGTATCGGGGTCGAACTGCTGGGCGAACGCCTCCTGCGCGAAACCGGCTCGGACGAGGCCGCGACAGGCCTGCGCGCCTATGGCCGCTGGGCTTTGTCGGACCGCACGCTTCTCAGCCTCGACGCCACCGCGCGCAACCGCGACTATGACCTTGTCCCCGGTCTTGTGAGGCAGGAACGCAGCGCGACGCTGCGCGCCGATCACCTGCTGGCGCGCCCCGGCTGGGCCGTCTGGGGAGCGGTCGGGATCATCGAGGAAGAGGCCGACGCCACCCCGTCCACCGGGTTCGACGGCCATCTGCTGGAACTGGGCGTCACCGGGCGCTTCGACTTCGGCCTGTCCGCCAGTCTTGGCGTCAAACGCACCTGGCGCGACTTCGATGCCATCTTCCCCGGCCAGCCTGTCCCCCGCGCGGACAAGGCGACCGAGGTCTCACTGACGCTTTGGTCGCCGAAGGTCAGCGTCCGGGGCCTGCAGCCGCGGATGGGCCTGATCTGGACAGATCAGGCCTCGAACGTGACGCTGCACGATTTCCACCGCCTGCAGGGCAGCCTGTTTCTGACCCGCAGCTTCTGACGCCTCAGGCCGCGTGCGCGGCCTTCAGCTCCAGCCGCCGGGCATGTAGCACCGGCTCGGTATAGCCCGAGGGCTGCTCGCGACCCAGGAAAACCAGATCG
>CAZNMV010000007.1:0-12193 GCA_964573835.1 uncultured Aestuariivita sp.
ATCTCGGACCATGCCGACTGGGACGGGCTGAACATCGCGATTCATGAGACGGGCGCGGAAAATATTTTTGTCACGCATGGTTATACCGACATCTTCACACGCTGGCTGAAGTCACGCGGACTTGACGCGCAGGTCGTGCCGACCGAATTCTCGGGCGAGACGCTGGACGAGACTGCCGCATGAAGGACTTCGCCCGCCTCTTCACCCGCATCGACCAGAGCACGAAGACCAGCGTGAAAGTCGCGGCACTGGCCGAGTATTTCGCCACCGCCCCCGACGCGGACCGGCTTTGGACCATCGCGCTCTTCTCGGGCCGCCGCCCGCGCCGGGCGGTCACCACGACACGCCTGCGCGAATGGGCGGCCGAGGCGGCGGGATACCCGCTGTGGCTCTTCGAGGAAGCCTATCCTGTCGTGGGCGATCTGGCCGAGACAATCGCGCTGTTCCTTCCGCCGGGCCGCGCGGAGAGCGATCACGGATTGACACATTGGATCAACATGTTGCGTGGTCTTTCTGATGTGGATGAAGCCGCGCGCAAGGACGCCGTCCTGTCCGCCTGGAATGAGCTCGACACCACCTCACGGTTCCTGTTCAACAAGCTCATCACCGGCGGCTTCCGCATCGGGATCAGCCAGAAACTGATGACTCGCGCATTGGCGCAGGCCACGGGGCGGGAGGAGGCCGAGCTGGCCCACCGCCTGATGGGCGCATGGTCGCCCGACGACACAACCTTCCACGCGCTGATCGAGGCCGACGACCCGACCACAGACGCTTCACGCCCCTATCCTTTCTGCCTGGCCCACGGGCTCGATACTGCGCCCGGCGATCTGGGCGCGCCCGAAGACTGGCACGCGGAATGGAAATGGGACGGCATCCGCGGCCAGCTCATCCTGCGGGACGGCGATCACTTCGTCTGGTCGCGCGGCGAGGAACTGATGACCGACCGCTTCCCCGAACTGGCCCGCGCGCGCGACTGCCTGCCGCCGGGCACCGTGATCGACGGCGAGATCCTCGCCTGGGACGGCGACGCGCCGCTGCCCTTCGCAGCCCTTCAGAAACGCATCGGGCGCAAGACGGTGCCGAAGACGCTGCTGCGCGAGGCGCCGGTGATCCTGCACGCCTATGACCTGCTGGAAGAGAACGGCCGCGACATCCGCGCCCTGCCCTTCGCAGAGCGCCGCACGCGGCTCGAACAGCTCATCGCGCCCCTGCCGCCGGAGGCACCGCTGCGGCTTTCCCCGACACTGACCTTCGAGACATGGGAGGCGCTGGCCGCCCAGCGCGCCACCGCCCGCGACGCCCGCGCCGAGGGGCTGATGCTCAAGCGCCGCGCGGGGCCCTATCTGGCGGGCCGCAAGAAGGGCGAATGGTGGAAATGGAAGCTCGACCCGCTGAGCATCGACGCGGTGATGATCTATGCGCAGGCGGGCCATGGGCGTCGGGCGAACCTCTACACCGATTTCACCTTCGCGGTCTGGCAGGGCAACGACCTTGTCCCCTTCACCAAGGCCTATTCCGGCCTGACGGACGCCGAATTCCGCAAGATCACGGTCTGGGTGAAGAAGAATACCCTGCAGCGCTTCGGCCCCGTCCGGCAGGTGCGCCCCGAACATGTCTTCGAGATCGCCTTCGAAGGCATCCAGCAAAGCCCCCGCCACAAGTCGGGCGTGGCGCTGCGGTTTCCCCGCATGGCGCGCTGGCGCCACGACAAGGACGTGAGCGAGGCCAACACGCTGGACGACCTGCGGGAGATGCTGCGCCTTTACGGGTAGGCCGCGCCGGTGACAGGCGCAGGATTTGCGTATTTGTGACGAGAAGAATGCAGGAGTGTTGCGCCACCGGGGTCGGCGGCCTAAGTCGGGAAAAGCCAAGAGAGCGAGGATTTCATGCTGCACCTGCCCTTCCCCGTCCGAGACGCGAACGCAAAAGGCGGAGCCCGCGATCTGGGCGACCTGCCCGAATGGGACCTGAGCGATCTCTATTCCGGTGAGGACGCGCCGGAGCTGAAGCGCGATCTTGGTTGGCTGGAAGAGGCCTGCGCGTCTTTCGCCGCCGATTACGAAGGCAAGCTCGCCGCGCTCGACGCGGCCGGGCTTCTCGCCTGCGTGCAGCGCAACGAGAAGATCAGCAACATCGCCGGGCGCATCATGTCCTTTGCGGGTCTGCGCTATTACCAGAAGACGACCGATGCGGGTCGCGCCAAGTTCATGGGCGATCTGCAGGAGAAGATCACCAACTTCACCACCCCGCTGGTCTTCTTCACGCTGGAGCTGAACCGGATCGAGGATACGGCGCTGGCGGCGCGTTTTGCGGAAAACGAAGCCCTCGCCCGCTACAAGCCCGTCTTCGACCGCATCCGCGCCATGAAGCCCTATCAGCTGTCCGACGAGATGGAGAAGTTCCTGCATGACCTCGGCGTCGTCGGCGACGCGTGGGAGCGGCTTTTCGACGAAACCATCGCGGGGCTGTCGTTCAACGTCGATGGCGAAGACCTGACCATCGAAGGCACGCTGAACCTGCTCACCGAACAGGACCGCGCCAAGCGCGAAGCGGCGGCGCAGGAACTGGCCCGCGTCTTCGGCGAGAACGTCAAGGTCTTCGCCCGCGTGCACAACACGCAAGTGAAGGAAAAGGAAATCGTCGACCGCTGGCGCAAGATGCCCACCGCCCAGACCGCGCGGCATCTGTCGAACGATGTGGAACCCGACGTGGTGGAAGCCCTGCGCGAGGCGGTCGTCGCCGCCTATCCGCGCCTCAGCCACCGGTACTACGAATTGAAGCGCAAGTGGCTGGGGCTGGACCGGATGCAGGTCTGGGACCGCAACGCGCCCTTGCCGATGGAAGACACCAAGATCGTCGGCTGGGACGAGGCCGAGAAGATGGTGATGGAGGCCTATGCGGGCTTCGACCCGCGGATGGCCGACATCGCGCAGCCCTTCTTCCGCAAGGGCTGGATCGATGCGGGCGTGAAGCCCGGCAAGGCACCCGGCGCCTTCGCCCACCCCACGGTGACGAACGTGCATCCTTACGTCATGCTGAACTATCTCGGCAAACCGCGCGACGTGATGACGCTGGCCCATGAACTGGGCCACGGCGTGCATCAGGTGCTGGCCGCAGGGCAAGGCGAGATGCTGTCGTCAACGCCGCTCACCCTGGCCGAAACGGCGAGCGTGTTCGGCGAGATGCTGACCTTCCGCAGGCTTCTGTCGAAGGCCGAGACCCCCGCCCAGCGCAAGGTGCTGCTGGCCGGCAAGGTGGAGGACATGATCAACACGGTCGTCCGCCAGATCGCCTTCTACGATTTCGAATGCAAGCTGCACGCGGCGCGCCGCGAGGGCGAACTGACCCCCGAAGACATCGGTGCCTTGTGGATGAGCGTTCAGGCGGAAAGCCTTGGGCCCGCCTTCGATTTCATGGACGGGTATGAAAGCTTCTGGGCCTATATCCCGCATTTCGTGCATTCACCCTTCTACGTCTATGCCTATGCCTTCGGCGACGGCCTCGTGAACGCGCTCTATTCCGTCTATGCCGAGGGCAAGCCGGGCTTCGAGGATCTTTATTTCGAGATGCTGAAGGCGGGCGGGTCGAAGCACCACAAGGAGCTGCTGGCGCCCTTCGGGCTCGACGCGTCGGACCCGGCCTTCTGGGACAAGGGGCTGAGCATGATCGAAGGCTTCATCGACGAGCTGGAGGCGATGGAGGCGTAATTCCCGATGCGGATCATCGAGGGCGTCGTCAGCGACCGCGGGTCCAGATACGCGGTGGCAGGCGGGCCCTGCGCGGATCAGGAGGCGATTTCAGCCTTTCTCAAGGACCTGAAACGCAACAAGAAATTCGCGCGCGCCACGCATAACAGCTGGGCCGTCATACTGGGCGACCTGCCCTTGAAGAACGATGACGGGGAAGCCGGTGCGGGAAACGTCATCCTGCGCATGCTGGAACGCGAAGGGCTGCCGGACCACATCATCGTCGTCACCCGCTGGTACGGCGGCAAGCATCTGGGCGGCGACCGGTTCCGGCATGTCCAGACAGCGGTGCGCGCCTATCTCGATGCGCTGGGCAGCGGCGGATGACTGTCAGGGCTTGCCCCGGGCCAAGGGTTCAGGGCGGGACGGGCGGCGGTGACGCGACCCGCGAAATCCAGCCGCATGCCAGTGTTAATCCAGATCCGTCCACGGCCAGGGTTTCACCTCGCTCGCCGCGGTCTGGTAGCGCGCGGCCTTGGCGATCCAGACGCCGAGATCGGTGCCGAAATCGGCCAGCCGCTCGTTGGGCTGGCGGTTGTTCACCAGCATGATGACGAACTGGATCACGGTCGCCACCGTCAGCACCGTCTGCGCGATCGAGATCATGACAGCGATCAGGATCATGTAGAGCAGCCGCATCCCCATGTGATCGGCTGCCACCTGCGGCTGTTCGCCGTGAATCCGGCCCTTCACCTTGTCGTCATCGTTCATCGCGCGCTCACTCGTTCCGGCTGACCAGGGTCAAGCCTAGCGCATTCCGGCGCGCTGCGCATCAGGTCAAGGGGGCACCACGCGGTCCGCGCCGATTGCCGCCGGTGCGGGGGGGGCGGATCAGGGCAGCCACATCCTGACACCCGGTAAACGCGCCCCTGTAACCCCCTGATTTGTCATGGCCGCCCCGGCGTCCCATCCTGGGACAGGCCCTTGTCCCGGCCCCGGAACCGGGTAGTCTGCGGGCCATGACAGACGCACACCGGTCCCGCCTCATGACGGTCGAGCCGCAATGGATCGACTATAACGGCCATCTCAACATGGCCTATTACAACGTGCTCTTCGACCGGGGGGCGGACGATCTTTTCGCCGATTTCGGGATCGGGCCGGATTATCCGAAGACGCGGGGGTTCTCGACCTTCTCGGCGGAGTTCCATGTCTGCTATCTGCGCGAACTGAAGGAAGGCGACCGGGTCTTCGTCACCTCGCAGCTGCTCGACATGGACGAGAAGCGGTTTCACTTCTTCCAGGAGCTTCGCCACGAGGACGGCTGGCTGTCGGCCACCGGCGAAGGGCTGGGCCTGCATATCGACATGTCCGGCCCCCGCGTCGCGCCCATGCCCGACGACGTGCGCGCGAAGATGGCGGCGGTGCTTGAGGCCCACAGCGCCCTGCCCCGGCCCGACCGCGCGGGCCGCCGCATCGGTATTCCCGGCCGCTGACCCCTTGGCCGCGGCCCCCGTCCCGGTCTAAGGTCGCACGGCGCAACGAAAGGACCACGATGACAGGTTACGAGTACAAGGTCGTCCCCGCCCCCCGGAAGGGCGACAAGGCCAAGGGCATGAAGACATCCGAGGCGCGGTTCGCCCATGCGGTCGAAACCGCGATCAACACGCTTGCCTCCGAGGGCTGGGACTATCTGCGCACTGACTTCCTGCCCTGCGACGAACGCAGCGGCCTGACCGGATCGACCACCCAGTGGCGCAACCTGCTGGTCTTCCGCCGCCCCGTCGGCGGCACGGACTTCGCCGCGCGCCCGCTGGCCGCGCCGGCGGAGGAGGCCGCGCCGCCCGTCGCACAGGCAGCCCCGCCGCCCGAGGCCCAGGATGCGGATGCACCCGAGCCGCCCAAGCCCTGATCACGCGTCGATGTCGAGCGCCAGCGCGTGGATGCGCCCCAGAAGATCGGGGCCGAGCGCGGCGTGCACCGCGCGGTGGCGCGCGACGCGCGACTGGCCCGCGAAGGCGGCGGCGCGGATCATCACGTTGAAATGGCTCTCGCCGCCCTCCATATACCCGGAATGCCCGCGATGGCTTTCGCTGTCGTCCACGACCTCGATACGGGTGGGCGCGAAAGCCTTGGTCAGACGGTCTTCGATCTCATGCGCGACGGGCATGGGTGGTCTCCTTTCCGCGGCGAAGGGGCGCGCCGAAAAACTGTCGCGGCCCCCCTTCAATCTTTGCCGACAGACACTAAACTCCGGTGTCCGAGTCGAAAAGGCAAGGCAGTCCTCCCCCGTCCGCGATGCGGCAACAAGGTACAGATGATGGTGAAACCCGATCCCTTCGGATTCGACATGTCGGTGTCGGCCTCGAAGAAGAAGAACCCGCGCGGCCGCCGGGCGATGTCGGGTGCCGTCGATACATCGGTGCGCGTCTGCGACCATGAGGGCTGCAGCGAAAAGGGGCTGTTCCGCGCGCCCAAGGCGCCCGACGTGCTCGACGATTATTTCTGGTTCTGTCAGACGCATGTGCGCGAATACAACCAGAAATGGAATTTCTTCGAGGGCGTGACCGAAGCCGAGATCAACGCCCAGCAATCGCGTGACCGGGTCTGGGAACGCGCGACGAAACCCATGGGCGATTCCGAGGCGCGCGCCTGGGCGCGGCTGGGCATCGAGGATCCGCATCAGGTGCTGGGCGCGAACGCCACCCAGAACCCCGGACGTGCCAGCGCCGGGCGCAAGTTGCCGCCGACGGAAAAGCGCGCGCTCGACATCCTCGAGGGGCAGGAGGATTGGACCAAGACCGAGATCCGCCGCGCCTACAAGGCGCTGATCAAGGTACTGCACCCCGACATGAACGGCGGCGACCGCAGCCAGGAAGACCAGCTTCAGCAGGTCGTCTGGGCCTGGGATCAGCTGAAAGTATCGAAGAACTTCCGCGACTGAGCGGTACGCGGCCCGGGCATGCGCGCCCCGGCCCTTCCCCTTGCGCGTGCGGGGAATATGTTGCACGAGTGGCGAACTTTAGAATGGACCTGTCCGGCGGGCAGGAAGACGAGGATTTCCCGATGGCTGATGGCGCAAGCGACATGAAGGCGAAACCGACCGAGGACATTTCGGTCCGCGAGGTGTTCGGGGTCGATACCGACATGATCGTGAAGGGCTTCGCCGACCGGACCGACCGCGTGCCCGAGTTTGACCCGACCTACAAGTTCGACCCAGACACCACGCTGGCGATCCTTGCGGGCTTCCGCAACAACCGCCGCGTCATGATCCAGGGCTATCACGGCACCGGCAAGTCGACGCATATCGAACAGGTCGCGGCGCGGCTGAACTGGCCGACGGTGCGGGTGAACCTCGACAGCCATATCTCGCGCATCGACCTGATCGGGAAAGACGCGATCAAGCTGCGCGACGGCAAGCAGGTGACGGAATTCCACGAAGGCATCCTGCCCTGGGCGCTGCGCAACCCCTGCGCCATCGTCTTCGACGAATACGACGCGGGGCGGCCCGACGTGATGTTCGTGATCCAGCGCGTGCTGGAACATGACGGCAAGCTCACGCTTCTGGACCAGAACGAGATCATCACCCCGCACCCGTCCTTCCGGCTGTTCGCGACCGCGAACACGGTGGGTCTGGGCGACACGACGGGCCTTTACCACGGCGTGCAGCAGATCAACCAGGCGCAGATGGACCGCTGGTCGCTGGTCGCCACGCTGAACTACCTGAGCCACGACGCCGAAGTGGCGATCGTGCTGGCCAAGGCACCGCATTACAACACGGAAAAGGGCCGCAAGCAGGTCAGCCAGATGGTGACGCTGGCCGATCTCACCCGCACCGCCTTCATGAACGGCGATCTTTCCACCGTGATGAGCCCGCGGACGGTGATCACCTGGGCCCAGAACGCCGAGATCTTCCGCAACATGGGCTATGCCTTCCGGCTGTCCTTCCTCAACAAGTGCGACGAGCTCGAACGCCAGACGGTGGCCGAGTTCTACCAGCGCTGCTTCGACGAGGAACTGCCCGAGAGCGCCGCTTCCCAAGCGATCCGGTGATGGCCGCGGGGGCGCGGCTGCACATCGGGCTGATCGGCGGCATCGGCGTCGCGGCGACGCTGGCCTATTACGACAGGCTGATCCGGGCCGCGGGCGACGGGGCAGAGGTGACCATCGTCCACGCCCAGGTGAGCGTGCTTGGCCGCAACTTCATCGCAGATGACCGCGCCGCGCAGGCGCAGGTCTATGCGCGGCTGATCGACCGGCTGCGCGCGGCGGGCTGCGACTGCGCCGCCATCACTTCGCTGGGCGGGCATTTCTGCTTTGAAGAGACCTTGGCGCTGTCATCCCTGCCGCTGGTGTCAGGTGTGAAACCGCTGGATGCGTATTTGGAACGAGAAGAAGTCAGGACCGCGGGCCTTCTGGGCACCGCGCGCGTGATGGCGACGGGGCTTTACGGGCAACTGGTCCGGACGCGCGCGATGGCGCCCGAAGGCGATCTGGCGCAGATCGGGCAGACCTACCAGGCCCTCGCGCAGCGCGGGTCCGCGACGGCGGAGGACCACGCCTTCTTCATCGAGGAAGGGCGCAGGCTGATCGCGCGTGGGGCCGATGCGGTGGTGCTGGCGGGAACCGACCTGAACCTTGTGTTTGACGGCAAGATTGACGGGCCGGGCCCGGGATATAAGGTCATCGATGCGCTGGATGCGCATGTCGCGGTGCTGGCCGACCTTGCCACGGGCCGCCGCGCCCTGGCCGACGTGATGTGAGAGCGAGATGAACAGACCTTCCGACAACCCCGCCGATCCCTTCAAGAAGGCGCTGGCCGAAGCGACCAAGGTCATGGCGGACGATCCCGACCTGACGGTGACCTATTCGGTCGATCCCTCGGGCGTGTCGGGCGACACGATGCGCCTGCCGCAGGTCAGCCGCCGGCTGGGCCGCGACGAGGTGCTGCTGGCGCGCGGCACGGCAGATGCGCTGGCGCTGCACCGCAAGTATCACGACACCGGCGTGCACACGAAATATGCCCCCCCGGGCGACATGGCGCGCGATCTCTATGAGGCGATGGAGACCGCCCGCTGCGAGGCGATGGGCGCGCGCGACATGCCCGGCACCGCGGGCAATATCGATGCCAAGATCGGCCACGAGGCGATGCGGCGCGGCTATGACCAGATCAAGCAGGCATCAGAGGCGCCGCTGGCGGTCGCGGCGGGCTATCTGATCCGGCACCTCGCCACGGGGCGGAAGATGCCCGGCGGCGCGCAGAACGTGATGGAGCTCTGGCAGGGCTTCATCGAGGATCAGGCGGGCGGCACGCTGGAAGGGCTGCAGGAAAAACTGTCGGATCAGGCGGCCTTCGCGCGTTTCGCGCGGCAGATCATCACCGATCTGGGCTATGGCGACCAGCTGGGCGACGACCCCGACCAGATCGACGAGGATCAGGAAGACGACGCTCAGGACAGCGCCGAAGAGGAACAGGACCCGGATTCGACCGGTCAGGACGACAGCGAGGAAGACGCCGAGGCGAACCCCGAGCAGTCGCAGGACGACAGCCAGGACGCCGCGCAGGCCCAGGTCAGCATGGACGAGATGGCCGACCAGGAACTGGGCGAAGACACCGAGATGCCCGAGGGGGAGGCGCCTCTCGAACCGCCCCCGCCCCAGCCGGTCAGCGAGGCCGACCCCGCCTACAAGGTCTATGACACCCGTTTCGACGAGGAAATCTCGGCCGAGGATCTGGCCGACCCGATCGAGCTGGAGCGCCTGCGCGCCTATCTCGACCAGCAGCTGGAACCGCTGAAAGGGGCCGTGTCGCGGCTGGCCAACAAGCTGATGCGGCGGTTGCAGGCCCAGCAGAACCGCAGCTGGGAGTTTGACCGCGAGGAAGGGATCCTCGATGTCGCGCGGCTGGCGCGCGTCGTGGCGAACCCCACGACGCCCCTGTCCTTCAAGGTCGAGAAGGACACCGAATTCCGCGACACGGTGGTGACGCTGCTTCTGGACAATTCAGGCTCGATGCGCGGGCGGCCCATCTCCATCGCCGCGATCTGCGCCGATGTGCTGGCGCGCACGCTCGAACGCTGCAACGTGAAGGTGGAAATCCTGGGCTTCACGACCCGCGCCTGGAAAGGCGGGCAATCGCGCGAGGCCTGGCTGAACGACGGCCGCCCCCAGCAGCCCGGCCGCCTCAACGACCTGCGCCACATCATCTACAAGAGCGCCGACGCCCCCTGGCGGCGGACGCGGCCGAACCTGGGCCTGATGATGAAGGAAGGGCTTCTGAAGGAAAACATCGACGGCGAGGCGCTGGAATGGGCGCATCGGCGGATGCTGATGCGGCGCGAACAGCGCAAGATCCTCATGGTGATTTCCGACGGCGCGCCGGTGGACGATTCGACCCTGTCGGTGAACCCGGCCAATTATCTCGAAAAGCACCTGCGTGACGTGATCGCGATGGTGGAACGGCGCAAGCAGGTGGAACTGCTTGCCATCGGGATCGGGCATGACGTGACGCGCTATTACGAACGCGCGGTGACGATCACCGATGTCGATCAGCTGGCCGGCGCGATGACCGAACAGCTGGCCGCGCTTTTCGACACCGATCCGCGCGCGCGGGCGCGCGTCATGGGCATCCGCCGGGCAAGCTGAGCCGGCGGAATTTGCGTATTTGGGACGAGAAGAAGGACCAAGAGCGGTGTTCCAGACCTTCACCGTGACCGCCCGCCCCGAACAGGGCCCGCCACGACTGGCCGCGCTGCGCGGCGCGCTGGAAGCGCGGGGCCTTGACGGGTTCATCGTGCCCCGGGCCGATGCGCATCAGGGCGAATACGTGGCCGCGCGCGATGAACGGCTGTCCTGGCTGACCGGTTTCACCGGATCGGCGGGGTTCTGCGTCGTGCTGAAGGGCATCGCCGGCGTCTTCATCGACGGGCGCTACCGCACGCAGGTGAAGGCGCAGGTGGACCTGGCCCATTTCACCCCGGTGCCCTGGCCCGAAGACCGGCTGGCGGGCTGGCTGAAGGCGCAACTGCCACAGGGCGGGCGCGTGGGCTTCGACCCCTGGCTCATGTCGGTCGCGCAGATCGACGAGGCGCACGAGGCGCTGGCGGGCTCGGGGATCGCGCTTGTCGCGGTGGACCGCAATCCGGTCGATACCGTCTGGACCGACCAGCCCGGCCCGCCCATGGCACCGGCGCGGGTGCATCCAATGGAGTTCGCGGGCGAGGCGCATGCCGACAAGATCGCAAGGCTCGCCGAAGCCCTGCGCGGCGATGGACTGACGGCGGCGGCCATCACCCTGCCGGATTCCTTGTGCTGGCTTCTGAACATCCGCGGCGCAGACGTGCCGAAGAACCCGGTCATGCATGGCTTTGCAATTCTGCACGGTGATGCATCGGTCGATCTTTTCGCGGCAGCGGAAAAGCTTGCAGGCCTGTTGGGGCATCTCGGGCCAAAGGTCCGGGTGCATGAGACGGGCGATTTCGCCGCGCATCTGCAGCGCCTCTCCGGTCCCGTCCTTCTCGACCGCGACACCTGCCCCGTCGCGGTGCGCGATCTGGTGGCCGAGCCGCGCCTTGGCCGCGACCCCTGCGCGCTGCCCAAGGCGCGCAAGAACAAGGTCGAGATCGCGGGCATGGCCGAGGCGCATCTGCGCGACGCGGTGGCGATGATCGACCTTCTCGCCTGGCTTGACGATCAGGCCCCCGGCACGGTGACCGAAGCGCAGGTCGTCACCCGGCTGGAAGAGGCGCGCCGCCGCGACAACGCCCTGCAGGACATCAGCTTCGACACGATCGCGGGCACCGGGCCGAACGGCGCGATCATGCATTACCGCGTGACCGAGGACACCGACGCGCGGCTGGAAGACGGGCATCTGCTCGTCCTCGATTCGGGCGGGCAGTATCTCGACGGCACCACCGACATCACCCGCACCATCGCCATCGGCGAGGTCGGTGCGGAAGAGAAGGCCGCCTATACGCGCGTGCTGCAGGGCATGATCGGGATGAGCCGTCTGCGCTGGCCCAAGGGCTTGGCCGGCCGCGACATCGAGATGGCAGGGCGGTTGCCGCTTTGGCTTGCGCATCAGGATTTCGACCATGGGCTGGGGCACGGTGTGGGCGCTTACCTCAGCGTGCATGAAGGCCCCCAGCGGCTGAGCCGGATCAGCCATGTGCCGCTCGAACCCGGCATGATCCTGTCGAACGAGCCCGGCTATTACCGTGAAGGCGCCTTTGGCATCCGGATCGAAAACCTGGTCGTCGTCACCCGGGCGGATGTGCCCGAAGGGGGCGACGCGCATCGCGACATGCTGTGCTGGCAGACGCTCACCTTCGTGCCGCTGGACCGGCGCCTGATCGTCGCCGGGATGCTGACGCAGGGCGAACGCGACTGGCTTGACGCCTATCACCGCGAGGTGCGCGAAAAGGTCGGACCGCGCCTTGGCAAAGCCGCGCGGGCATGGTTGGATGCCGCCACGGCTGCGATCTGACACTTTGCCGTTACACGGTATCTGT
>CAZNMV010000007.1:12203-25576 GCA_964573835.1 uncultured Aestuariivita sp.
CGGTGTTCCGCACAGGAAAGGACAATCGCGATGGCTGACCATATCCGTATCCGCAGGGCCGAAGGCACCTGGACTGTGCGGTCGGGCGGCGCGGTTCTGGGCGAAAGCACCCGCGCGCTGGAACTGACCGAGGGCGATTATCCCTTCGTCATCTACTTCCCGCGCGAGGATGTGGCGATGGCCTTCCTCGACCGGTCGGACAAGACCACCCATTGCCCGCACAAGGGCGATGCCAGCTATTTCTCGATCGTGACCAAGTCCGAAACCATCCCGGACGCGGTCTGGAGTTACGAGAGCCCCAAGGAAGGGGTGGCCGAGATCAAGGACCACCTTGCCTTCTATGTCGGCGACAAGGTCACCGTCGAACGGGTCTGACCGTCAGAGCGTCAGGTTGTTGAGCCAGAGCGACTGGTCGGCCAGCTGCGCGGGGGTGATACCCTGTATCAGGGCGACAGGATCCCCCGCGACCGTGATCAGCGCATCGCCGCCCGGCCCCACGACAATAGCCACATCCGAGGCGATCTGCGCCGGCGTCAGGGGCACGGCGGTCGCACCGAACAGCGTGATCCGCTCGAACGCGCCCGGGGTCGCGTCGAAATCGGTGATCGTGGCAAAGGTGCCCGGGTCGCCGTTCTGCATGACCCCGAAGGTGTCGAGACCCGCGCCGCCGGTCAGGGTGTCATTCGAATCGCCTTCCACGGTGTCCTGCCCATCGCCTCCAAGCAGCAAATCGCCGCCCGGCGTGGTCCCGTTGTAGAACGCGCTCAGGAAATCGTTGCCGCCATCGCCCGACAGGACGTTCTCGCCGATGCTGTCGAACAGGATGTCATTACCGTCGCCGCCGGACAGAATGTCATCGCCGAAGCCGCCCAGCATCACGTCGTTTCCACCGCCGCCGCGCAGACGGTCGTCGCCCGCCCCGGCTTCGATCGTGTCATCGCCGCTTTCCCCGAAAATACTGTCGTTGCCGTCTCCGCCGAAGAGTTCGTCATTGCCGAAGCCACCGCGCAGGAGATCATTTCCGCCCACACCATTGAGCCGGTCAAAGCCGCCGCCACCCAAGAGCGTGTCGTCGCCCCCTGCCCCGAAAAGCTGGTCCGCACCGGCCCCGCCATCGAGCAGGCCATCATCGTCGCCATCGGCCAGAACGTCCGAGCCCGCACCGCCGAGGATCGTGTTCTCGCCCGCGCCGCCCAATAGGACGTCGTCGCCGTTCTGCCCCCGCAGAAGATCGTCGCCCGCATTGCCCAGAAGGTCGTCGTCGCCGGCGCCCCCGTTGAGCGTGTCGGCACCGGCGTTGCCTTCCACAGTGTCGTTGCCGGCCCAGCCGAACAGAAGGTCGTTGCCATTTCCGCCGCGGATGAAATCGTCATCCGCTCCGCCGATCAGCGTATCCGCACCGGCAAAGCCCTGGATCGTGTCGTCACCCGGGCCGCCCTGCAGCAGGTTCGGCGCACCACTGCCGTTCAGGAGATCGTCGCCAGACAAGTCCGGAGGCGGCGGCGGCGTATCATCGTCTGCGGGAACCGGGTCATCCTCGTCGTCGTCGAGCACCAACGCACCAAGAGCGAGAAACGGCAAGAATAACAGCGCCCACATACACGCAACCTCGTTAAAAAAATCACCCGTTAACGATTTGGTAAGGGGGAACGGGGGCCGCGGTAAAGGATTATGTCAGAACCGGGGCCGAATGTGCACGATCCGTAAACGATCTTGCAGCCATCGCCCCGGTGTTCCTGAAGAAGGGACAATATCGCGCCTCCATCCAAAGGCCGCGTCCCCCATCATCTAGAAGGGGGACGCGCCTGCGATGTCCCGGATCAGGGCGTCAGATTACCAAGCCAGAGCGACTGGTCCGCCAGCTGAGCGGGCGTCACCCCCTCGATAAACACCACCGGATTGCCAAGATAGGTCACGATGGCCGATGTCCCGCCGTCACTGATGACGGTCACATCGGCGGTAATCTGCGCTGGGGTCAACGGGGTTCCGTCGGGGCCCAGCAGGATGATCGTCTCGGACGTCGCGGCATCGGAGGTCAGGGCAAAGTCTCCGATGTACACGTCGTCGGCAGCGTCCCCCCGTACTAGGATCTCGTATTGGTCGAGCCCGGCGCCCCCGAACATCTCGTCGCCACTGTCGCCGCGGAGCGTGTCGTTGCCTTCATCCCCGTCCATGTCTTCAAAGCCCCCGCCGGGCGTCGCACCATTTCCGATGCCGTCGAGCACATCGTTCCCGGCACCACCACTCAGGGTGTTCTGTCCGGCGGCGTCGATCAGGATGTCGTTGTCTTCGTCGCCGTCCAGTTCGTCATTACCGGCCCCACCGCGCAACAGATCCGGGCCTGCATTGCCTTCGAGAAAGTCGTTGCCGGCGCCGCCATCAAGGAAATCATCCGCGTCACCGCCGGACAGGACGTCGTTGCCGCCTTGGCCGAGAAGATCGTCACCACCTCCGCCACCGGCAAGCGTGTCGTTGCCATCGCCGCCGCGCAGGGTGTCCTGGCCAGTGCCGCCGGTCAGACTATCGACCCCTTCGCCGCCATCGCCGAAGATGAAGTCGTTGCCGGCAAGACCGCTGATGCTGTCGTCGCCTTCAAGACCCGCGAAGGCATCGTCGCCTGCTGTCCCCGTCAGGGTATCGTCGGCAGCGGTTCCCAGGGTGAACCCGGCAAGGCTGCCGGGACTGCCCCCGGTGTCTCCACCCCCGCCGCCGACCGTATCGCTGCTGCCGCTGCCGACTGTGTCGCTGCCACCGCTGCCGACTGTGTCGCTGTCACCGCCGCCGACCGTGTCGCTGCCACCGCCGCCGACCGTATCGCTGCCGCCACCGCCGACTGTATCGCTGCTGCCGCCGCTGACCGTATCGCTGCCGCCGCCGCCGACCGCGTCGCTGCCACCACCGCCGACCGTATCGCTGCCGCCGGTGTTGCCGTCCATGTCGTTGGTGGAACTGTCGTTTCTGACGTCATCGTTGTCATCGTCGTCATCGTCGTCGAACCAGTCAAAGCCGATCGCCAGCAATGCCGTGGCAACAAAGGGAAAGAAAAGATATACCCACATGGGAACCCCCACAGTTCACTCGCAAACAGGTTCAGAGACTATCGTTCTCTGCGCCGCGGAAACAACGATTTTGGCCTTGCTGCGGCACACCGTTCCCAAACCGGAAACAATGCCGGAAAAACACGCGAACTGTATCCGGACTAAGAGTGTTCTTCCGCCGCCGTCGCCGCAAGCGCGCGGTTATAGGCCTTGAGCGCATCGATATGGAACAGCGCGCCCTGCAGTTCGGGCGCGTTCTCCGCTCCGGTCAGGGACACCACGGGGATGAAGGTCGCGCCGGTCCGGTCGAAAACGGGCAGCGCCGTCTCGAGCGTGCTGTTGACGTCGATCTGGATGCCCTCGGCGATCAGTTCCCAGCACTCCGAAACGGGTGCCGCGCGCGGGTCATCCGGCGCGCGCATCACGCCCCCCACGCGCACCAGCGCCAGCAGATAAGCCTGCGGCCCGGCGGCCAGATGGATGCCGCGGCGTTCGAGTTGCGTCAGGAAGAAGGACCGGTCCACCAGACGCGAGGCGAGCGCCGTGGACAGCGACACCGCCACCATGACGGCAAGCCCGGTCTGCCAGTCGCCGGTCAGCTCGAACACGATGAGCGTGGTCGAAATCGGCGCGCCGAGAACCGCTGCCGCCACCGCCCCCATCCCCGCCAGCGCATAAAGCGTGTAGGACCCCGACACATCGGGGAAAATCGCCGTCGCGATCAGCCCGAAGGCCAGCCCCGTCAGCGCCCCCACCATCAGCGCGGGCGAAAAGACCCCGCCCCCCATGCGCCCGCCCATGGTGATCGCCACGGCGACGGTCTTGAGCACCGCGAAGACCACCGCCTCGTGCAGCGCAAGCTGGCCTGTGAGCGCCAGCGAGGTCGTCTGGTAGCCGACCCCGATGATGTGCGGAAAGAAGATGGCGATGGCCCCCAGCATCAGCCCCGCACAGGCCGGGCGCAACCAGCGCGGCAGACCCGTGCGCGCCTGCAGGTGGTTGGCGACATCCTCGGCGAAGAAGATCGCCTTCATCAGCGCCACCGCAACCAGCCCGCAGGTCAGCCCCAGCAGCAGGAAGGCCGGCAGTTCGACATAGAATTGCAACGCGCCGGGCTGGGCGAGGGTGAATTCGGTCACGTCGCCGAATTCCAGCCGGTTGATCACAGTCCCGGCGACGGCCGCGATGACGATGGGCGCGAAGGCATGGACGGCGAAATGGCGCAGAACCACTTCCAGCGCGAAGAGCGCCCCCGCGATGGGCGCGTTGAAACTGGCCGAGACGGCGGCCGCCACCGCGCAGCCCAGAAGATCGCGCCCGGTGATCCCGTCCGCGCGGATCCAGCGGCAGACCTTGGTCGAGATGACCGCGGCCAGATGCACCACCGGCCCCTCGCGCCCCGACGATCCCCCCGAGGACAGCGTGATCAGCGACGCCGCCGCCGAAGCGAGCCCGGCGCGCGTCTCGACCCGTCCGTCGCGCAGGGCCGCGCCCTCGATCACGTCGGCGACCGAGCGCACCCGCCCGTCCGGGGTGAAGCGGTGCAGGATCAGTCCCACGATCAACCCGCCCACCGCCGGGATGGTCAGCAGCACATACCAGGGCAGCGCGGCGGCGGCGGTGTGGATCGTCTCGGTCCCGTCTGCGCGGTAGAGGAAGGCCTCGAGCGCCTCGATCCCCTTGCGGAAGAACAGCGCGGCAAACCCCGCCGCGATCCCGATCGCCAGCGCGATGAACCAGAACTGGATCTGGCTCGGCCCACGATGGCGCAGGACCTGCCAGCCTTCGCGGCAGGCGATCACAGCCTGATCGTAGTGCTCGGAAAGGATGGATCGGGTGCGGGACATGCCCCCATCGGCATTGTTCTGGGTTATTCACCATGTGTAGGGCAGGTTTTGTGCCGCGGAAACCCCCCCTCCGGCGGAGACCGCGCAAGGGGGCTCTGCCCCCTCGCGCCTTGCGGCGCTCACCCCCGGGATATTTGTGAACCCGAAGAAGCAGGGGTCCGGTCTTCTTCGGGTTGGCAAATATCCCGGGGGGGCTGCCCGCAAGGGCAGTGGGGGGCAGAGCCCCCCTCGTGCCCCTGTCAGCCTGCGAGCAGCGCGCGGGCGGCGGCGCGGGCCTCGTCCGTGATGGTGTCACCCGAGAGCATGCGGGCGATTTCGTCGACCCGCCGAGGTCCGGGCAGCGCGGTCACGCTGGAGAGCGTGGCGCCGTCCGAGACGCGCTTTTCGACCCGCCAGTGATGCGCGCCGCGGGCCGCGACCTGGGGCGAATGGGTCACGACCAGGACCTGCCCGCCCGAGGCCAGCTGGGCGAGGCGGCGGCCCACGGCATCGGCGGTGGCGCCGCCCACCCCGCGGTCGATCTCGTCGAAGATCAGCGTGCGGCCGCTGTCATCGCCTGTGAGGCAGACCTTGAGCGCCAGCAGGAAGCGGCTGAGTTCACCGCCCGAGGCGATGCGGTTGAGCGGCCCGGCAGGTGCGCCGGGATTTGTGGCGACGGTGAAGGTCACCGCGTCGCGCCCGTCGGGACCGGGATCGGCGGGCGCGATCTCTGTCCCGAAGACGGCACGCTCCATCTTCAGGGGCGCCAGTTCCGCCGTCACGGCGGCGTCGAGGCGGCGCGCGGCCGTCTGGCGCGCCCCGGTCAGCGCGGCGGCGGCGCGGTCATAGGCTTCGTCCGCCGTGCGCAGATCCTGCCCGGCCTGCGCGAGCCCGGCCTCGCCCGCGTCCAGTGCCGCGAGCCGCGCGCGCAAAGTGTCGGCGAAGCCGCCCAGATCATCGGGGGCCTGCTGGTGCTTGCGCGCGAGGCCGCGGATCGCGAAGAGCCGCTCCTCGACCGCTTCGAGATCGGCAGGATCGACATCGAGACTGTCGAGCAGGCGCTCGAGGCCGCCCGTCGCCTCGCCCAGTTCCACCTGCGCGCGCGAGAGCGCCGCCTGAACCTCGTCCAGCGTCTCATCCGCGCGGTCGGCCACGCCATCAAGCCAGCGGGCCGCTTCGGCCATCGTGCCCTCGGCGCCGTCCCCGGCCAGGAGTTGAAAGGCGCGCGCGATGTCGTCGCGGATGCGTTCGGCGCCCTGCATGTGGCGGCGGCGGGCGTCCAGCTCGGCCTCTTCGCCCGGGCGGGGGTCGAGCCGGTCGAGTTCGGCGACCGCGTGGCGCAGGAAATCCTCTTCCGCGCGGGCGGCGGCGACCTGCGCCTCGAGATCGGCAAGCGCGCGGGCCGCGCGGGCGCGACCGGCCCAGGCCTGGCGCGAGGCGGCACGCAGATCGTCATGGCCGGCGAAGGCGTCGAGCAGCGCGCGGTGGCCGCGCGGGTTCAGCAGGCCCCGGTCGTCGTGCTGGCCATGGAGTTCGACCAGCACCTCCGACAGCGCGCGCAGCACGTCGCCGCTGGCGCGGCGGTCGTTGATCCAGGATGTCTTGCGGCCCTGGGCATCGTTCACGCGCCGCAGGATCAGTTCGTCCCCGACCGGCAGCCCGGCCTCGTCGAGGACGGCGCGCGCGGGATGATCCGGCGTGAGGTCGAAGACCGCCGTCACCTCGCCCTGGTCGGCGCCCTGACGCACCAGATCGGCGCGACCGCGCCAGCCCAGCACGAAGCCAAGACTGTCGAGCAGGATCGACTTGCCCGCGCCGGTCTCTCCGGTCAGCACGTTCAGTCCGGGCTGCAGCTGCAGCTCGAGCCGGTCGATGATCAGCACATCGCGGATGTCGAGGGACCGCAGCATCGCTCAGGCGCCTTTTCGGAGATCAGCCCACAGGGGCGATCACAACCATTCACCCCGGACCATCTGGCGATAGATCGTCGACAGCCAGTTGTTGCCGCGCACCACCGGTTCAAGACCGCGACCTGTCAGAAGGCGGAAGCTGTCCTGATACCATTCCGAGGACTGGTAGTTGAAGCCCAGGATCGCGCCTGCCGTCTGCGCCTCATCCACGAGACCAAGCGAGAGATAGGCCTCGACCAGCCGGTGCAGCGCTTCGGGCGTGTGGCTGGTGGTCTGGAAATCCTCGACCACGACGCGGAAGCGGTTGATGGCGGCGGCGAAATGCTCGCGCCTCAGATAGTAGCGGCCGATCTCCATTTCCTTGCCCGCCAGATGGTCGAATGCGAGATCGAACTTCAGGATCGCGCTGTCGGCATATTCGCTGTCGGGGTGGCGTTCGATCACCGCGCGCAGCGCCTGCAGCGCCTGGAAGGTCAGGCCCTGATCGCGGCCGACTTCGTCGATCTGGTCGTAATAGCTGAGCGCGAGCAGGTATTGCGCATAGGCCGCGTCGTCGGTCGCGGGATAGAAATCGATGTATCGCTGGGCGGCGGCGCGCGAATTGGGATAATCGCGGCCCTGATGATAGGAGAAAGCCTGCATGATCAGCGCACGGCGCGACCAAGTCGAATAGGGATAGAGGCGTTCGACTTCCGAAAAGAAATAGGCCGCGTCATCTGTCCGCCCGCGGTCGAGTTCGAATTCGCCGCGCTGGAAGATCTGTTCGGGCGTGAAGGCTTCCAGCGATTCGGTGCGGTCTGCAGCGGCACCGCCGAAGAGACCATCGCCCCCGCCGCCGCTACAGCCGGCGAGCGCGGCCGCCAGAAGACCGACCCCGACCAGACGCAGCATCGACTTCACCCGCGTTTCCAGCCCTGCCCAGATCATGCGTGCCATTCCTTACCGCCGATTGCGGGGCTTTGACCCCTGCTTTCGGTCAGTCCTAGCACATTCATTTGCGGTGCAAAACGCCTTAAGTGTCCATGCGTCCCGGGTCCGACGGACACAGTGTCAGGCGACCTGAGGTATCTCGGAGCAGTGCAGACCGGCACCCGGCAGACGCTCGGTCGCGGCTGCGTCGCAGACGATCATCTCGAAAGCGCCAGGCGTGGCGAAAAGTTTGCGCAGCAGCGCATTGGTGAGCGCGTGACCGGCGCGGTTGCCGGTGTAGTGGCCGATCACCGGCGCCCCGGCGAGGGCGAGATCGCCCAGCGCGTCAAGCATCTTGTGACGCACCGGTTCGTCGGCATGGCGCAGGCCGCCCGGGCTGGCCACGCGTTCGCCGTCGAAGACGACCGCGTTCTCGCCCGGCGTGCCGCCCAGCGCGAGGCCCGAGGCCTGCATCGCCTCGACATCGGACTGACGGCAGAAGGTGCGGCTGTCGCTGAGTTCGCGGGCGAAGGTGCCGTTGTTCATCACCAGCGACTTGGACTGCTGGCCGATGGCCGCGTCAGCGAAGTCGATGTGGAACGAGATGCGCAGCGTATCGGAGGGCGCCAGCATGGCCGAGGCGCCATCGCGTTCGACGCTGACCGGCGCAAGGATGCGGATCGCGCGCACCGGAGCGGCAAGCCTGCGCAGCCCGCGCGCCATGATGGCGCGCAGGAAGGGCACGGCCGAGCCGTCGAGGATCGGCACTTCCGGCCCGTCGATGTCGATCAGCGCATTGTGCACGCCGCATCCTGCAAGTGCTGCCATCAGGTGTTCGACGGTCGAGACGGAGACGCCTGCCCCATTGACCAGTCGTGTGCAGAGTTGCGTCTGTTCCACCGCGTCCCAGAGCGCGGGCACCATCGGATCGGCCCCGGTGATATCGGTGCGGCGGAACCAGATCCCGTGTTCGGCAGACGCCGGGTGGACGACCACGCGCGCCGGTTTGCCGCTGTGCAGGCCGACGCCTTCGAAGACGACCTGAGATTTGACGGTATGCTGCAAGTGTCTCACCGAATAGCCTGACGCCACCCCACGTGGCATCTGGTGGGAAATGGGTAAAGGGGGGGCGGGAGTTGCTCAACTCACTCTTTGCAACCGAGTGAAACGTTTATGTAACAGATCGGCAAAACCCTGCCGAGAAGATGCCAAGATTCTGATTTTCAAAGGAAAAGGGCCGCCTAATGGCAGCCCTTCCGATGCGATATGTGACCGGCTCAGTTGGCCTGGCGGCGCAGGAATGCGGGGATTTCGATGCGGTCCTGTTCGGCCTCCTGGCCTTCGCGCGGCGCGCGGGCCGGGGCGGGCTGGGCCGACATGGCGGCGCGCTGCCCCATCGGCGGCTGCTGCCGGGGCGCGGGTGCCGGGGTGTCGGCCGCATGGCCCGTCATCCGGTTGATGAGCGAGTTGATGCCGCCGAACCGTGCCCTGTCGGGGGCCGGCTTTTCCGCCTGCACGGGTGCGCGCGGTGCCTGGGAATGACCCTGCGGCGCACGCTGGGCTGCGGCGCGGAGCCGTTCGAGCGTTTCGGGCGACGGCGTGCCCGGCGCGCGGGGCTTGGGCGCGACATAGGCCTGAAGCTCGTCCTCTTCATGCGCCATCGGTTCGGGCTGGAATTCTGCCACCTGCGGCTGGTAGGCCGGGGGCGGCAGGTCGTTTTCCTGCTCGTACTGGTCGTACTGGTCGTGGTCGTCGAAGATGTCCTCGCCCAGGTCGCGGGCGGCGACTTCTTCGAGGTTCATGCTGTCGAAGAGGCTCGGCTCGGAGGCCGTGGCGGCGACCGGCTGCTCGAGCGGCATGGCCGCGGGGGCCGGGGCGGCGGCGGCAGCCTGCGCCGGGGGCGTCAGCGGCTGCTTGAGCGACCGGCGCGGCACGGGCATGTCGTGATGCATCTCGCTCGCGTCGATACCGGTGGCGACGACGCTGACGCGCATCATGCCCTGCATGTTGGTGTCGAGCGTCGAGCCGACGATGATGTTCGCCTCGGGGTCGACTTCCTCGCGGATGCGGTTGGCGGCCTCGTCCAGTTCAAAGAGCGTGAGATCGTGGCTGCCGGTGATGTTGATCAGTACGCCCTTGGCGCCGCGCAGCGAGATTTCGTCGAGCAGCGGGTTCGCGATGGCCTTTTCGGCGGCCTGGATGGCGCGATCTTCGCCCTCGGCTTCGCCCGTGCCCATCATCGCCTTGCCCATCTCGTCCATCACGGCGCGGACATCGGCGAAGTCGAGGTTGATGAGGCCCGGCCGCACCATGAGATCGGTCACGCCCTTCACGCCCTGGTACAGGACATCGTCGGCCATGGCGAAGGCTTCGGTGAAGGTCGTCTTTTCATTGGCGAGCCGGAACAGGTTCTGGTTCGGAATGATGATCAGCGTGTCGACCATCTTCTGCAGCGCCTCGACGCCTTCCTCGGCCTGGCGCATGCGCTTGGCGCCTTCGAACTGGAAGGGCTTGGTCACGACGCCCACGGTCAGCACGCCCAGTTCGCGCGCGGCCTGCGCGATGATCGGCGCTGCCCCGGTGCCGGTTCCGCCGCCCATGCCTGCGGTGATGAAGCACATATGCGCACCGGCCAGATGATCGACGATCTGCTCGATCGACTCTTCCGCTGCCGCAGCACCGACGGTGGGGCGCGCACCCGCGCCCAAACCTTCGGTCACCTTGATGCCCATCTGGATCTTCGAGACCGCCCGGCTTTGCGACAGGGCCTGCGCGTCGGTATTCGCGACGACGAAATCCACCCCTTCGAGCGCCTGGTCGATCATGTTGTTGACGGCATTCCCGCCCGCACCGCCCACGCCGAAGACGGTGATACGGGGCTTGAGCTCTTCCTGTCCCGGCATGGAGAGGGTCAATGTCATCTGATCTGTCCGCCTGTGCTGCTGACCCGCGACTGCAACGCGGGCGTTCTTGCCATTATCACAAGTCTATCTGCGCGGCGGGCGGTCGTCACCCAAAAAACATCAATTCACCGCAAAATATGGGCGAATTTCCTGCGTTTACCCCGTGATCTGTGGTGTCTTGGCAAGATGTTGCCGATGTCACGGGGTATTCACGCAATTGGTGGGGGGCAGGCCGCGCGCAGATTCGCGCGGGCCAGCGGAAAGATCGGCGGTGTCATGTGGCGGGCTGCTCGGCCTGCCGGTCTGTTGATCGACCTTTTTTGCAAGATATCATGGACAGGGCGGGGCGTCACCCGCCCCTTACCAATTGTCGCGGAACCATTTGACCGCGCGGCGGAAGCTGCGCGCGCCGTGACGGTCGACCGGCATCTCGAAATCCCACCATTCGTCCTGCGGGCAGGCTGCGAAAAGGCACAGGCCCACCGACGTGGCAAAGCCCGGCCCGGTGGCGGCCTGCGGCAGGCCATGCACCCGCAGCGGACGGCCTAGCCGCACCTGCTGGCCAAGGATCCGGCTGGCCAGAAGGTCGAGCCCGGGGATCTGACTGCCGCCGCCGGTCAGCACGATCTGCTGGCTGGGCAGGTGATCGAACCCCGCCGCATCGAGGCGCGCGCGCACCTCTTCGAGGATTTCCTCGACCCGCGGGCGCATGATGCCGATCAGTTCCGCGCGGCTGGCAGTGCGGCGGTCATGTTCCCAGTCGCCGGTCTGCCCGCCGATCTCGATCATCTCGCGATCGTCCAGCCCGGTGGCATGGACGCCGCCATGCATCGTCTTGATCCATTCGGCCTTGGCCATGGGCACGCCCAGACCCATCGAGATGTCGGCGGTGACATGATCGCCGCCCATGCGCACGCTGTCGGCATAGATCATGTGTTTCTTGATGAAGATCGACAGACCCGTCGACCCGCCGCCCAGATCGATGCAGGCGGCACCCAGTTCCTGTTCGTCCTCGACCAGCGCGGCGATCCCGGCGACATAGGACGACGACGCGATGCCTGCGAGTTCGAGATCGCAGCGGCGGATGCAATGGACTAGGTTCTGCACCGCGGTCGCATCGACCGTCAGCATATGCATGTCGGCGGCCAGCCGCGTGCCGATCTGGCCGCGCGGATCGCTGAGACCTGACCGGTGGTCGAGCGCGAAGTTCACCGGCTGGGCATGCAGCACCTCGCGCCCCTCGCCGTAATCGGGCATGTCGCAGGCGGCCAGCACACGCGCCACATCCTGTTCGGTGACGGTGTCGCCCTCGACCTCGATCTGCCCGTCCAGTCCGTAGGAGCGCGGCGCAGCCCCCGAGAAGGCGGCGATGACGTGATCGACGCGGATATTGGCCATCTTCTGCGCCGCCTGCAGCGCGGTGCGGATGGCGCGTTCGGTCTCTTGCATGGCCGAGACTTCGCCGAACTGGACGCCGCGCGACCGGGTCGTGGCCGCGCCGATCACGCGAAAGCCCGACTGCCCGGCAAGCGAGCCGATCTCGCCATCGTCGAGCAGGCGCGCGCTGCCGTCGAAGCGCAGCACGAGGCAGGCGATCTTCGACGTGCCCACGTCAAGGATCGCCACCACGCCGCGCTGAAGCGCCTGCTTGCGCATCTGTCGCATCGCCCTTTGGGAAGTGTAGAGGTCGGTCATGGTCGGTCTCTGCTCGTCTTGTCTTTGTTATGCGGGGTCAGTTTCCGGCCAGACCGTTGATCTGGCGCAGGCGCCGCCAGTCATCGACGGCGGCTTCGGTCATCTTCAGCGTCGGGCGGTCGGACAGGCGCATGTCCACGACGGCGACGTCGCGGGCCAGCATGTCATAGGCCTGGTCAAGCGCGATCACCCGCTCAAGCGCCTGAACGGCACGGGTTTCCGGCAACAGGATGCGCTGGTCGCGGTCCAGCACCACGTCCCAGCGGCGCTTGCCCACCCGGACCAGCCCGCGCAGCCGGTCCTTCAGGGGGGCGGCGGCGGCGAAGAGGCGCAGCGCCTCTTCGACATGGGCGGCGGCGGCGTCGCCCGCGATCAGCGGCAGATCGGGATAATCGGTGCGCGCATCGGTGAAGCCGACGTGCACGCCCTTTTCATCCACCAGTTCGATCCCGTCTCGGGTGCGCCAGACCAGCGCGGGCAGCCGTTCGACGACATCGACCTGCAGGATGCCGCCCGGCTTGATGCGCACGCGCGCCTCGCGCACGGGGTTGAGCCCGGCGATAGTCGCGCGGATCTCTTCGAGATCGAGATCGAAGGACGACACCGGAAAGTCGATCGGCACGACTTCGCGGATGTCCTGCGCGACCGACGAACCGGCACCGTCGATCGCCATGGCGTTGACCATGAATTCGGGGCGTTCCTCGATGCTCTGGCGGAGCCCGGCGATGGCTGTGTTGACGGCGTCGCGGCGCGTTTCGTCGGCCATGTAGCCGGTCACCGCCCCGAAGATGAGGGCGAAGGGCACGCCCACGCGCAGCAACAGCCGCACGCCCGGCGTCAGCATCCAGCGCTGCGCCCGGTAGGCCAGCCGCGACGGCGCCGGATCGGCCCGGCGCGCCGCGGACCCGCGGGGATCGTCGATCAGCGGTTGCATGAGGCATCCTCGATCATCCAGCGGCAAAGCGCGCCGAAGGACATGCCCGCATGCGCCGCCTGTTCGGGCGAGAGCGACGTGGGCGTCATGCCCGGCTGGGTGTTGGTTTCCAGCAGCACGAGCCCCGCAAGGCCGCGCGTGTCGTCCCAGCGGAAATC
>CAZNMV010000008.1:0-24197 GCA_964573835.1 uncultured Aestuariivita sp.
GCAGACGTCAGATCGTAGCTTACGTCACTGTCCGATTTCCAGGGAGTAGCTCACAGCAGCACAGACGAAAGGCGCTCGTACACGCACTGTGTTCGTCAACAAGCACCTGGCTCAGCAGCTGACTGTGTACGGTGCGTGGCGAGGTAGAAGTGACGCTGCTGCACCGTTGTTTCGCAGTCAGAAAGGCGGACATTTTTCGGCGAACACGATGTGTCAGCTGTTCCTAAACATCTACAAACAGTGTGGATTAAGTGACGCAAGCTCACACAGCGGACGACGCACGTTTATCACACGCTTGGCGAACAAGGGCGTAGGCGTACGTACGTTGGCAGCACTGGCGGGGCATAGCTCAATACAGACGACGCAACGCTACATTGACGTGAACGACGAGCAGCTGGCGAACGCTGTGGAGCTGCTGTAACTTGAGTTGTCAGTTTTTCTCTTAAGATTAGGTTTTTTTTCTTGGCTAACTTTTCGCTATGCGAAAAACTTCGTTTCTCGCATTTTCTCTATGCATAGGATTTTGCTATGCGAAGGACGTTACGAATATTTCGCTGCAGTATGTGTAATCACAAGCTGCGTTATGGCTCAGCGACGTGTGGTAAGTGTGGATATGAAACTACTGTTCTAAACAGATGGTGGTTGCCGATACTGCTTGCGTTGCTTGCGCTCTTCTTGCTGTATATTTCACTTACTTGATTTAGCGGAAAGACGGATACGGCGCAGAGTGCTTAAACGATATCTGTTCTTAGCAGCGTTTATAATAATATCCTATTCTGTTGTTGGTTACTTCATATACTATGTTCTCAGCTACCAAGCCTCGTAGCCAACACTCTGCTCGTTGCGTGTTTCCCGTAGTAGCTCTCAATAATCTGTACGCTTGTTCCCATATTGCGAGCTATATCAAACACGTTAACACGCCCCTTACGCAGCATATGTACAGCATAGAAGTGACGTAAGCTGTAGAGTGAATACTTTTCGCCATCAGCGCTGTGCGTCAAACCTTCACGCTCTAACAGAACATTAAACTGGTCAATCAGCGTGATTATTGGAGTACCATCTACCATCTTAAGCAGATAGTCGTTTGTCTTTTCGCCACGTTCATCTGCGATACGCTGCCACTCAGCTTGCCAACGAGCATTACGTTCAATCGTTCTATCCACATAGCGATTTGCGTTAGAACGAATGACAACGAAGCGTTTGCCCGTTTTGCCGTCAACATTGAAGCCGTAAAGCTCTCTGTCGTTCTCGTCCTTAAACTTGCTTATGTCGCCAACTCGCAAGCCGTTAGCTTCACCTACACGCAAGCCACTGTTCGCCAACAGCAGCACATAATCCCGCAGCATTTCCCTTGTGTAACGCCAGCGTTCGTTATCTGTATCACGTATCCAACGACGCATTCCCACGTATAGTCTGCGGTACTCTTCAGCGCTAAAGGGCGGACGAGTACGATTGCGCTGCGCCTTGTAACGGAACTTGGGAAGCGGCTTATTGCCTCTATAGCCACGCTCGTGTGCGTACTTCAGCAGCGTCAGTGCGAACGTTGTTTCCCACTCAAGCGTTTTATCTGCGGGATTAAGTTTGGCGTTACGAGGTATTTTGTCTTTTGGCATACGAGCATAGTAATCACGTCGCCACTCAACGTAGTCCTTCAGTACAGCGTCGTCTATTTTCTCAACTGTCTTCGTACCACAGTATTCGTGCCAGAACTTACTCACACGCTGTATCTGACGCAGCATAAAGGGGATTGTTTGCTGCCCCTTAGCGTTCTTCCCTCGCTTGTAGTCACCACGTAAGTGCTGTGCTTCTCGCATACGCACATACTCGTTGATTACGTCGGAAAAGCGTTTCTGCTGCGTTGGTAGATTTTGTTCTTTGCGGAACTCAAGCTCGTAGTACGCACGTACCGCACGTTCACGTGCTTCCTCTAAGTCTCGTGTCTTAAGTGATTTGTAGATGTAACGACGATTGCCAGCGTACAAACGAGCTTGGAAGATGCCGTTGCGTGTCGTCAACAGCACTGCGCCGTTCTTCAGCCGTTCAGCATATTCCGCCGTATCTTTGTCTGACAAATGCCTAACACCATAGCCTAAAACCAGCTTTGCATAACATTTGCATAACATTTTTGGCTCAGCAATCGAATGCTAAGCCATTGTTTTTAAACGCTAAACAAGCCTGCCGTGACAGTGCTTGAACTTCTTGCCCGACCCGCAGGGGCAGGGATCGTTGCGTCCCGGCTTGCCCCAGGTCGACGGGTCGCTTTCCACGAAGCCGGGCGCGGCCCCTTCCGCGGGCGCGGCGGGGGCGGCCGCATCGGCGGGAACCTGCAGCCGCTGCTGCTGCGCCGCCAGCTGCGCCAGCATGGCCTTCTGTTCCTCTTCGGTCAGGGGCCGGACGCGGGACAGCTGCTGGGTCACCCCTTCGCGCAGACTGTCGAGAAGCCCCTGGAAGAGGATGAACGCCTCATTCTTGTATTCGTTGAGCGGATCGCGCTGGGCGTAGCCGCGGAACGCCACGACCGACCGCAGATGTTCAAGCTTGAGAAGATGTTCGCGCCACTTGGCATCGATGGTGTTCAGAAGCACCTGCTTTTCGATGTCGCGCATGGTCACGTCACCGAAAGCCTGCTTCTTCTTCTCCATCAGCTCGTCGCTGGCCGCGGTCAGGCGTTCGATCATCACGTCGTCATCGACACCGTCTTCCGCGCCCCATTCGGCGGCGGGCACGTCAAGACCCAGCTTGTCGCCCACATCCTCCTGCAGACCGTCAAGGTCCCACTGATCGGCATAGGTGTTGGGCGGCATATGCGTCAGGACGATATCCTCGATCGTCTGGTGGCGCATGTCGGTCGAGATCTCCGACACTTCCTCGGCCGCCATGATCTCGCGCCGCTGCTTGAAGATCAGCTTGCGCTGGTCGTTCATCACGTCGTCGAACTTGAGCACCTGCTTGCGCATGTCGAAGTTGCGGCCTTCGACCTTGGCCTGCGCGCGTTCGAGCGACTTGTTCACCCAAGGGTGAATGATCGCCTCACCTTCTTTCATGCCAAGCGTCGTCAGCACCTTGTCGAGCCGTTCCGACCCGAAGATGCGCATCAGGTCGTCTTCCAGCGACAGGAAGAACACCGTGCGCCCCGGGTCACCCTGACGGCCCGACCGGCCGCGCAGCTGGTTGTCGATGCGGCGGCTTTCGTGCCGTTCGGATGCAAGGACGAAAAGACCCCCGGCTTCGAGAACCTTGGCCTTTTCTTCGGCGTGTTCCGCTTCGATCCGGGCGCGCACCTCTTCGGGGTCGGCCTGCGGATCGGCGGTGATGGCGTCGAGCACCTTGAGTTCGACATTGCCGCCCAGCTGGATGTCGGTGCCGCGGCCCGCCATGTTGGTGGCGATGGTCACGGCGCCCAGCTTGCCCGCCTCGGCGATGATTTTCGCCTCTTCCTCGTGATAGCGGGCGTTCAGCACGTTATGGGCGATACCGTCGGCCTTGAGCAGGCTGCTCAGCATCTCGGACTTCTCGATCGAGGTGGTGCCGACCAGCACAGGCTGGCCGCGGTCGTTGGCCTTCTTGATCTCGTCGATCATGGCCTTGTATTTCTCGGGCGCGGTCCGATAGACCATGTCGTCCTTGTCGATCCGCGCGATGGGCAGATGCGTCGGCACCTCGACCACGCCCAGACCGTAGATTTCCTTGAATTCCTCGGCCTCGGTGGCGGCGGTGCCGGTCATGCCGGCCAGCTTGTCATAGAGGCGGAAGAAGTTCTGATAGGTCACGCTGGCCAGCGTCACGTTCTCGGGCTGGATCTGCACGCCTTCCTTGGCCTCGATCGCCTGGTGCAGCCCTTCGGACAGGCGCCGCCCGGCCATCATGCGGCCGGTGAATTCGTCGATCAGCACGACATTGCCGTCGCGGACGATGTAATCCTTGTCCTTCTGGAACAGCTTGTGCGCGCGCAGGCCCTGATTGACATGGTGCACGATGGTGGTGCTTTCGGGATCGTACAGCGACTGTCCCTCGGGCAGCAGACCGGCTTCCTGCAGCCGGGCTTCCAGCGCCTCGTTGCCCGCATCGGTAAAGGTCACCTGTCGGGCCTTTTCTTCGACTTCGTAGTCTTCGGGCGACAGCGTCGGGATCAGCTTGTCGATGGCAAGGTAAAGATCGCTGCGGTCCTGCGCCGGACCCGAGATGATGAGCGGCGTGCGCGCCTCGTCGATGAGGATCGAGTCGACTTCGTCCACGATGGCGAAGAAGTGATGCTTCTGCCAGACTTCGCCAAGGTCCGACTTCATGTTGTCGCGCAGGTAATCAAAGCCGTATTCGTTGTTGGTGCCGTACACCACGTCACAGGAATAGGCGGCGAGCTTGGCTTCGGCGGACAGGCCGGTATGGATGAACCCGGTGGTCATTCCCAGCGCGGCAAAGACCTTGCCCATCCAGTCGCTGTCGCGCTTGGCCAGATAGTCGTTCACGGTGACAACATGCACCGGCTTGCCCGCCAGCGCGTTCAGATAGGCCGGGAAGGTCGCGACCAGCGTCTTGCCTTCGCCGGTCTTCATCTCGGCGATGTTGCCCTGATGCAGGAACATTCCGCCCATCAGCTGCACGTCGAAGGCCCGCAGGCCCAGCGCGCGCTTTGCAGCCTCGCGGCAATTGGCGAAGGCTTCGGGCAGAAGCGCGTCGAGGCTTTCGCCGTCGGCGTGGCGCTTGCGCAGTTCTGCGGTCTTGTCCTTCAGGCCCTGATCGGACAGCGCCTCGAACTCGGGCTCCAGCGCGTTGATCTTCGCGATGATGGGGCGGGTGGCCTTCACCTTGCGGTCATTGGCGGTGCCAAAGACCTTCTTCGCGATTGTTCCCAGTCCCAGCATGTCTACTCCAACCCGTATGTGCCCCGGTTGCAGGGCCAGTCTTGCCCGCCCCGCACTTCGCCCGTAGATACGTCGGTAGAAGACGGCCCTGCCTTGGCCTTGCACGCGATGTAAGCGGCAGTGGAAACAGTGTCAACGCCGCGCCCCCGGTGCGGCCTGCGAATAGGAAACCTTCATGCGCAAAGCAGCCCCGTTCCTGACCGCCCTTGCGGTTGTCTGCCTGACAGCCCTTCCCGCCCGGGCCGAGGATACGCCCAACGCCGAAACGGTCGTGGCCACGGTCAACGGAACCCCGATCACGCTGGGTCACATGATCGTCGCCTACAGCACGCTGCCCGCGCAGTATCAGCAGATCGACCCGGCGGTCCTGTTTCCCGGCATCCTCGACCAGCTGATCCAGCAAGAAGCGCTGGCCCAGGCCTATGCCGGTGAACCCGGGCGCGCCGTCCGGTTGTCGCTGGACAACGAACGCAGGTCCCTTGTCGCCGCCGAAGAGGTGGAACGCGTGATGCAAGGTGCCGCCAGCGAAGACCAGATCGCCGCCGCCTATGCCGCGCGCTATGCCGAAGGCACCGCGGGCGAGGAATACAACGCCTCGCACATCCTTGTCGAAACCGAAGCCGACGCGCAGGCCATCGTCGACGAACTCGCCGCAGGTGCGGATTTCGCGGAAATGGCCAGGACACGGTCGACCGGGCCTTCGGGGCCGTCGGGGGGCGAACTGGGCTGGTTCGGACCGGGCCGCATGGTGCCCACGTTCGAAGCGGCAGTGATCGCGCTGCAGGTGGGCGAAGTCTCCAAACCCGTGCAGACGCAGTTCGGCTGGCATGTCATCCGGCTGAACGATACCCGCAAGGCCGCGGCACCCTCGCTGGACGAGGTGCGCGACGAACTGGCGGTTGAGATCCAGCGTGATGCGGTGCGCGCCCATATCGACGCGCTGACCGCCGCGGCACAGGTCGATCGCCCTGATCTGGGCAATGTCGACCAGTCGCTCATCATGAATTTCGACCTTATCAGGGACTGATATCGTGGCGAAAATCACCAAGGTCAGCCCGCTTGCCCCGGCGGCATTTCCAGACCTGCCCGCCATCGGCGGCGTCACCTTCGCCACGACAGAGGCCGGCGTGCGCTATGCCGGGCGCACCGATGTCATGCTGGCCTGCCTTGCGCCAGGCACGTCGATTGCGGGTGTCTTCACGC
The DNA here is from genome assembly GCA_964573835.1 of uncultured Aestuariivita sp. Lineage (GTDB taxonomy): Bacteria > Pseudomonadota > Alphaproteobacteria > Rhodobacterales > Rhodobacteraceae > JAGYKE01. The sequence continues at coordinate 6,066 of CAZNMV010000008.1, forward strand.
GGTCGCTCACCCGGTCGGCCAACGTGCTGGATTGTCAGGCGAAACTGGGCGGCGACCACACGGGTGGCGCCGCAATCATCGTGAATTCGGGCAATTCCAACGCCTTCACCGGCAAGGCGGGCGAAGCCTCGGTCGCGGCGATCTGCACTTCCGTGGCGCAGGCCGCGGGCGTGGCCGAGGGGCGCGTCTTCACATCTTCCACCGGGGTGATTGGCGAAAAGCTGCCCCATGACCGGATCGTCGCGAAGATCGGCGAACTGGTCGCGGCGCAGTCCCCCGGCGGGATCGCTGCCGCCGCGCGCGCGATCATGACGACCGACACCTTCCCCAAGGGATCGGCGCGCAGCGTCGAGATCGGCGGCAAGATCGTGCAGATCGCAGGCATCGCCAAGGGGTCGGGCATGATCGCGCCCGACATGGCGACGATTCTGGTCTACATCTTCACCGATGCGAAGGTTGAACAGGGCGCGCTGCAGGTGATGCTGTCGCGGCTGACCGATGTCACCTTCAACTGCATCACCGTGGACAGCGACACCTCGACCTCTGACAGCCTGATCCTTGCGGCGACGGGGGCCTCTGGCGTCGACGCGACCGGGTATGCCGCCTTCGAAGAGGCGCTGCATGCCGTCATGCTGGACCTCGCCCATCAGGTGGTGCGCGATGGCGAAGGCGCGACGAAGTTCGTTGAAATCCGCGTGACCGGCGCCGCCAGCGACGCCGAGGCGAAGACGCACGCCATGTCGATCGCCAATTCGCCGCTGGTCAAGACCGCCATCGCCGGGCAGGACCCGAACTGGGGCCGCATCGTCATGGCCATCGGCAAATCGGGCGCGGCGGCAGACCGCGACCGCCTGTCGATCCGGTTCGGCGATGTGCTCGTCGCTGAGAACGGATGGGTCGCGCCCGGCTACAGCGAGGCCGACGCCGCCGCCCACATGAAGGGTGAAAACCTGCTGATCGGCGTCGATATCGGGTTGGGCACGGGGCAGGCCACCGTCTGGACCTGCGACCTGACCCACGATTACATCGCGATCAACGCGGATTACCGGTCGTGAAAGTGGTGCTTGTCTCGGCCGTCGCGCTGATCGACGCCGACGGCCGCGTCCTTCTGGCGCAGCGGCCCGAGGGCAAGTCGATGGCGGGTCTGTGGGAGTTTCCCGGCGGCAAGGTCGAACCGAATGAGACCCCCGAAGCCGCCCTGATCCGCGAACTGCACGAGGAACTGGGCATAGACACCTGGGCCTCGTGCCTCGCGCCACTGACCTTCGCGAGCCATTCCTACGACGATTTTCACCTGCTCATGCCGCTGTTTGCCTGCCGGAAATGGAAGGGCACGCCGATGTCGCAGGAAGGTCAGGCGCTGAAATGGGTGCGCGCGGCAGACCTGCGCAGCTATCCCATGCCGCCTGCCGATATCCCGCTGATCCCGATCCTGCGGGACTGGCTGTAATGAAAAAGAGCGGCCCCTTCAGGCCGCTCTTTCATTCTGTCCTTCGGACCTGATCAGGCCAGCTTGCGCTCGATCTCTTCGCGCTCGAAGATTTCGATCACATCGCCTTCGCGGATATCGTCGTAATTCTCGAAGGCCATGCCGCATTCCTGGCCCGACTGGACCTCGGCCACTTCGTCCTTGAAGCGCTTGAGCGTCTTGAGCGTACCTTCGTGCACCACGACGTTATCACGCAGCAGGCGCACACCGGCCGACCGGCGGGCCACGCCTTCTGTGACCAGACAGCCCGCGACCTTGCCGACCTTGGTGACCTTGAAGACCTCCTTGATCCGGGCATAGCCGATGAACTTTTCCCGGATCTCGGCCGACAGAAGGCCGCTCGCCGCTGCCTTGATGTCGTCGACCAGGTCATAGATCACGCTGTAATAGCGGATCTCGACGCCCTTCTGGTTGGCGCTGTTGCGCGCGGAGGCATTGGCGCGGACGTTGAAGCCCAGGATCGGCGCGCCCGACGCTTCGGCAAGACCGACATCGGTTTCGGTGATCGCGCCGACGCCCGAATGCAGCACGCGCACGCGCACCTCTTCGTTGCCGATCTTCTCCATCGCCTGAACGATGGCTTCTGCAGACCCCTGAACGTCGGCCTTCACCAGAATGGGCAGTTCCGCGACGCTTTCATCCGCCTTGGCCTTGGCCAGCAGCTGGTCGAGCGTCGTGGCCGCACCGGCGGCGGCACGCTTGTCCTTGGCCGCCTGTTCGCGGTAGGCGGCGATTTCGCGCGCCTGCGCTTCAGTTTCGACCACGTTGAGAACGTCGCCCGCTTCGGGCGTGCCGTTGAGGCCCAGAACCTCGACCGGAACGGACGGGCCCGCTTCCTTGACGCGTTCGCCCTGGTCGTTCTCCATCGCGCGGACTTTGCCCCATTGTTCGCCCACGACGAAAATGTCGCCCTGACGCAGCGTGCCGTTCTGCACCAGAACGGTGGCCACGGGGCCGCGGCCCACGTCGAGCTGCGCTTCGATCACCGCGCCCTGCGCGGGGCGGTCGGGATTGGCCTGAATTTCAAGGATTTCCGCCTGAAGCGCGATGGCTTCCAACAGGCTGTCGAGCCCCTTGCCGGTGATGGCCGACACTTCGACATCCTGCACTTCGCCCGACATCTTTTCGACCACCACTTCGTGCTGAAGCAGATCGGTGCGCACCTTGTCGGGGTTCGCGTCGGGTTTGTCGACCTTGTTGATTGCCACGATCATCGGCACCTTGGCCGCCTTGGCGTGGTTGATCGCCTCGATCGTCTGGGGCATCACGGCGTCATCCGCCGCCACCACCAGCACGACGATATCCGTCACCTGCGCGCCCCTCGAGCGCATCGAGGTGAAGGCGGCGTGGCCCGGCGTATCAAGGAAGGTCAGCACCGCGCCGTCCTTCGTCTGCACCTGATAGGCGCCGATATGCTGGGTGATGCCGCCGGCTTCGCCTTGCGTCACGTTGGTGTTGCGGATCGCGTCCAGAAGCGATGTCTTGCCGTGGTCGACGTGACCCATGATCGTGATCACGGGCGGACGCGACTTCATGTCCTCGGGACGGTCTTCCTTGGTTTCGATCACATCTTCCACGTCGGCATCCGACACGCGGACGACGTTGTGGCCGAATTCCTCGATAATCAGTTCGGCGGTGTCGGCGTCGATGGTCTGGTTCTGCGTGACCATCATGCCCATCTGTATCAGCGACTTGATCACGTCGCCCACGCGTTCGGCCATGCGGTTGGCCAGTTCCGACACGACGATGGTTTCCGGCAGCTTGACGTCGCGCACGATCTTTTCGCGTTCGACCATGCCGCCCATGGCCTTCTGGCGGGCGCGTTCCTGCTTGCGCTTCATCGCGGCCATCGACCGCTGGCGCCCGCCTTCGCCGGACAGTGCTTCGCTCAGCGTCAGCTTGCCCGACCGGCGGCCCGCATCCTCGCGCGCCTTGACGCTGCGGCCGCGTTCTTCGCGCTCGCGGTCGGTCTTGCGCATCTGGGGCGCGACAGTCTTCGGCGCACCTGCGGCACCACGCGCGGCGTCGTCGGCCGCTGCGGGGGCGACCGCGGCTGCAGGGGCTGCGGCGCGGCGGGCCTGTTCTTCGGCCTCGGCGCGGCGGCGTTCATCCTCTTCCGCCTTGGCACGGGCCTTTTCGGCCATTTCCCGTTCTTCGCGTTCCTTGGCCTCGGCCTCGGCCCGGCGGCGGTCACGGTCTTCGGCGCGGGCCTTTTCCTCGGCTTCGCGTTCGGCCTGTTCATCGGCCTCGCGCGCCTTGGCGGCGGTCAGCGCCTGAATGCGGCGTTCGAGTTCGGCATCCGAAATGCCCGCGGGGCGTCTGGACGGATCGCCCAGCGCGATACCCGAGGGTCCCGTCGGCTTTGCGGCACCCGGTTTCGGCACGACAACGCGTTTGCGCTTGGTCTCGACCACGACATTCTTCGTGCGGCCGTGGCTGAAACTCTGTTTCACGTTCCCCGGACGCCCGCTGCCGCGCAGACCCAAAGTCTTTTTGCCGTCACTATCGCTCATAAAGCCTTTTTTCCTTCCCGGCGGCGGGTGCCGCCGTCGTCCGTCTGGCGCAGGCCTTTAAGCCTTTGCGCCTCCTCTACAACACGTTGTCCGAGTCCACCAGAGCCGAGGGCGGCGTGTATCACAGTTTGGCGGCCGAAGGCCATGCCCAGTTCGTCGGCGGTCAGCCAGCCGATGAACCGGCCACCCTGCGGCGTGGACAGCTTCGATTTGCCCCGGCCCGACCCGTCTGACGCCTGGATCAGGACACGCGCCTTCCCCTTGTCGAGCCAGTCCTTCGTCTTCTCGTACCCGGCGACGGACGCGCCCGATTTGCGCGCCAGAGCGATCAGCCCGACCAGCCGCCGCACAAGCTGACGTTCGACCTCGTCGACCAGCCCATCGGGCAGGGTCACGGGCTGCTTCAACCCGCGCGCGAACAGCTTCTTCGCCACGGCCTTGTCCAGCGCGGCGCGATCCGCCGCGACCCAGACACCGCGGCCGGGCAGCTTTTCCAGCACATCCGGCACCACGACGCCGTCAGGCGACACAACGAACCGGATCAGGCCACCTTTCGGCTGCACCTCGCCCGTGGCGATGCAGCGCCGTTCGGCACCCTCCGTCTTGTCCGTGGATGCGCCGCCGCGTCCCATCGCGCCCCTCCGGAACCTGAGATCAGGCCCCGGCCTCCTCTTCTTCGTCGCCGGTCTCTTCACCCTCTTCGAGTTCGGTGGGATCGACCCAGCCAAGCAGGATGCGCGCGGTCATGACGAGATGCTGCGCCTCTTCCAGCGACATGTCGAAGGGTTCCAGAAGACCGTCGTCCTTGACGCGTTCGCCATCGACAGTCGTCCAGCCGCCCGCCAGTTCCCAGTCGGCGCAGGTGGCGAAGTCTTCCAGCGTCTTGACGCCGTCCTTGGCCAGCGCCTCGACCATCTGGGGCGTCAGCCCGTCGAAGTCGATCAGGCTGTCCTCGACACCCAAGCTCCGGGCGTTTTCCAGCGCCTTGCGGTTCTGTTCGTCGATGTAATCGCGGGCACGGGCCTGCAGTTCCTCGGCGGTGCTGTCGTCGATTCCTTCGATGACCAGCAGTTCATCCAGCTCGACATAGGCGACTTCTTCCAGACTGGTGAAGCCTTCCGACACCAGAAGCTGCGCGAAGAATTCGTCAAGATCGAGCGTGTCCATGAAGAGCCTGGTGCGATCTTCGAACTCGGCCTGACGGCGCTTGCTTTCTTCTTCCTCGGTCATGATGTCGATGTCGAGCCCGGTGAGCTGCGACGCCAGACGCACGTTCTGACCGCGCCGCCCGATGGCGAGGCTGAGCTGCTCTTCCGGCACCACGACCTCGATCTTGCCGGCTTCTTCGTCAAGGACGACCTTGGTCACCTCGGCGGGCTGCAGCGCGTTCACAAGGAAGGTGGGCTGGTCTTCATTCCACGGGATGATGTCGATCTTTTCACCCTGAAGTTCGTTCACCACGGCCTGGACGCGGCTCCCGCGCATACCGACGCAGGCGCCCACGGGGTCGATCGAGTTGTCATAGCTGATGACGGCGATCTTGGCGCGCGAACCCGGGTCGCGGGCGACGGCCTTGATCTCGATGATACCGTCGTAGATTTCCGGCACTTCCATCTTGAAGAGCGCCGCCATGAATTCCGGCGCGGTGCGCGACAGGAAGATCTGCGGCCCGCGCGGTTCGCGGCGCACGTCCTTGATGAAGACGCGGATGCGGTCGCCGGGGCGATAGCTTTCGCGGCCGATCTTTTCGTTGCGGCGCAGCACGGCTTCGCCCGCGCCCACATCGACGATGATGTTGCCGTATTCCTCACGCTTGACGACGCCGTTGATGATGGTGCCGGCCCGGTCCTTGAATTCCTCGTACTGGCGCTCGCGCTCGGCTTCGCGGACCTTTTGCAAGATCACCTGCTTGGCCGACTGCGCCGCGATACGGCCCATGTCGACGGGGGGGACCTCTTCCACGAAGGCGTCGCCGACCTTGGGGTCTTCCATGTATTGCCGGGCCTGCGCCACGGTCATCTCGGCCTGATAATTCTCGACCGCGTCATCCTCGACCACGGTGCGCACGCGGGTGAAGGCGGCGCGACCGGTCTTGCGGTCGATCTTCACGCGGATGTCCATTTCGCTTCCGTAACGGCTCTTGGCCGCACGGGCGAGACTTTCTTCCATCGCTTCGATGACCAGCACGGGGTCGATCATCTTTTCGCGCGCCACGGCTTCGGCGGTCTGCAGAAGCTCGAGCTGGTTGGCCGAGGTAATCGCCATGGGTTCAGTCCTCCTCACCCGAGGTTTCGGTTTCAATCTCGTCGAATGCGTCTTCGTTCAGGATGCCCGCGGCCTTCCGGGCGCGCAGCATTTCGCGGATCAGGTCGTCGGTCAGCACAAGCTTGGCATCGGACAGCCAGTCGAATTTCAGCCCGATGGTGCCTTCTTCCACGTTCAGAAGGACCTCGTCCTCTTCGATGCCCGCCAGCACGCCGCGGAACCGGCGTCGCCCGTCGATCAGATCGGCGGTTTCCAGCTTGACCTCATAACCTTCGTAGGTGTCGAAGTCCTTCAGCCGCGTCAACGGCCGGTCGATCCCCGGGCTCGAAACTTCGAGCGTGTAGGCATCGAGAATCGGGTCTTCCACATCGAGAATCGCCGACACAGCGTTCGAGATGTCGGCGCAGTCGTCCACCTCGATCCCGCCATCGGGGCGGTCGGCCATGATCTGCAGAAGCGGCGTCTTGCCCGACATCAGGCGGATTCGCACGACTTCATACCCCATGTCCTCGATGACGGGGGTGATGATCTCGGCGATCCGGCGATCCATCGCGCTTTTGGCGATCAGGGTGTTGGACATGGGTTCCGACAATAAAAAAACGGGCGCGCGGCCCGTCAGACTTTTCCGGTGGGCCCCGGGTTTGGACCCCGGCGCGCCGCTGTTGAAGGCCGTATAGGCGGGAACGGCAGCGACTGCAAGCCCCGTCTCAGGCCCGCCACCAGCGCTGCGCGATGCGCCCGTCATCCAGAGGTGCACGCGCGCCGACATTGCGGGGCCGGGTGATCCCGTCTGCGGCGACAAGCGACGCCTCCCCCTCGGACGGGTGGAACAGAAGGCCCGGGCGGTTCACCAACAGCGCAGCGTCGGGGAGCGCGGCGACATCCACGAAACCGTCGCGCAGCGCCTCGGCCCGGACTGCGGCATCGGGGATCACCGCGATCTCGACACTGTCGAACCAGGCCGATTGTCCATCCTTGTGATGCGGCAGCACGCGGTCGGCGATCAGGTGGCGGCCGGGGCGCAGACTGCGCAGGGCGTAGGGCCCTGTCCCGGCGGGCAGGTCTTCGGCCCCGGGCGCCTGCATCACCAGCGCAGGATCGGCCAGCCGGTAGGGCAGGTCGGGATCCGGCGCATCCAGCGTCACCCGCAGAACGTCGCCCTCAGCCGCGATCCGCGCAGCAAAGCCATGCTGGATCAGCGCCGCCGCCGCGTCTTCCCCGGTGAAAGGCCGCCCGTCATGAAACCGGACATCGCGGCGCAGGGTCAGGCGCCAGTCGCGGGCCTGCGCGTCGGTCGTCCAGTCGGTCGCCAGTTCACCGCGCAAAAGCCCGTCGGGCCCCACATCGGTGAGCGTGTCGTAAAGCGCCCCGCGCGCCGCCGCCTCGAACAGATCGCCGCGCGGCACCGCCAGCCGCAGCCGCCCGCCCCGTTGCGGCGCGGCGTCCAGCGACACGCCACTTGCCGCCAGCAGGGCTGCGGCGGCACCGGTGGTGAACAGCGCACGGCGGTCGACAAGACGCGACATGGGTTACCCAAGCTCCTGCGCGATGCGGTCCATGGCGCGGACAAGTTCCGCGCTGGTCCCGGGTTCGGACAGGGCATGGCCCGCGTTGCGCACCATCTTCAGTTCACATCCCGGCCAGGCATCGGCAAGCCGCCACGCCGCTTCCGGCGGGCAGATCATGTCATAGCGGCCCTGCACGATGACGCCCGGGATATGCCGGATCCGGCCCATATGCGACAGGATCTGCCCGTCGAACTCGAGAAACCCGCCATTGATGAAATAGTGATTCTCGAGCCGCGCGAAGGCCCGTGCATAATCGCCCGGGCTTTCGCCCGACGCGCCGTTCGAATGGATCGAGGCCAGCGCATTCTCCCATGCCGACCAGGCGCGGGCATAGCGCGTCTCTTTCGCGATGTCGCCGCTGAACAGGCGCCGATGATAGGCGCCGATCATGTCGTCGCGTTCGGCTTCGGGAATGACCGACACGAAGCGCGCCCAGGTTTCGGGCCAGAACCGGCCCGCGCCGCCGCCATAGAACCAGTCGAGTTCCGCCTTCGTCATCAGGAAGACGCCGCGCAGGATCAGCTGCAGCACCCGGTCGGGATGTTCCTGCGCATAGACAAGCGACAACGTCGCCCCCCAGCTGCCGCCGAACACGCACCACGCATCGATGCCAAGCGTGCGGCGGATGCGTTCGATATCCTCGACCAGATGCCAGGTCGTGTTGTTCTGGACCGACGCATGCGGGCGCGACCGCCCGCAGCCGCGCTGGTCGAACAGGACAATCCGGAAGACGCGTGGGTCGAAATAGCGCCGCATCGCCGGGCTGCAGCCGCCACCGGGGCCGCCATGCAGCACCACGACGGGCACGCCATCAGGGTTGCCGCATTGTTCGACATAGACCTGATGTCCTTGGCCCACGTCCAGCATCCGCTGATCGAACGGGTCGATCGGCGGGTACAGGTATTGGACTGCGCGCTTTTGGTCCGGGTATTTGTCCATCACAGGCCTATATAGGTCGCAGACGCCAAAAGAGCATATGGAGTGACAAATGCAAGCGGAACGCAGCACCGTCGACCCGTCTGAAGTCGCCAAGTTCGAAGCGATGGCGGCCGAATGGTGGGACCCCAACGGCAAGTTCAAGCCGCTGCACATGCTCAACCCCTGCAGGCTTGACTATATCACGTCGCAGATCGCGGGGGAATTCGATCGTGATCTGACCGTTCCGCTGCCCTTCGCGGGTCTGCGCATCCTGGACATAGGCTGCGGCGGCGGGCTTTTGTGCGAACCGATGGCGCGGCTGGGTGCCGATGTGGTGGGCGCGGACGCGGCGGCGCGCAACATCCCTGTGGCGCAGGTTCACGCCGAACAATCCGGGCTGCGGATCGATTACCGCCACACGACCGCGGAAGACATGGCCGCCGCGGGCGAGCAATTCGACATCGTCCTGAACATGGAGGTGGTCGAACACGTCTCTGACCCTCTCGCCTATCTCACCGCGTGCCGCGAATTGCTGAAACCCGGCGGGTTGCACCTGTGTTCGACCATCAACCGCAACCCCAAAAGCTACATGATGGCGATCATCGGGGCGGAATACGTCATGCGCTGGCTGCCCAAGGGCACGCATGAATGGTCGAAGTTCATCACGCCGGACGAATTGTTCGATCTGATGGCGCGCGCCGGGCTGAACCCGGTCGACCGCAAGGGATACGTGTTCAACCCCATCACATGGACGTGGAGCATTTCCGACCGCGACCTGTCGGTGAACTACGTCACCGCGGCGCTGAAGCCCGCCTGAGAAAACGGCGCATTTCCGGACGTGGAACCGGTGTCCACTTCCGCTGGAAATGCTTCAGTCGTCGCTTTCCAGCCTGCGCCGCAGGTCACGCAGGACAGGGATCGCGCCGCGCACCTTGTCGGTGCCCACCTCCGACACCATGCGGTTGATGACGGGCGCGATGGCAGCAATGGCCTGTTCGCGGGCGCGCCGCCCCGCCGGGCTGATCGACACCATCTTGCGCCGCGCATCGTCCCAGTCGGGGCGGATATGCACATACCCGGCCCATTCCAGTTTCGACAGCGTGTTGGTCATCGCGCCCCGGGTGACGTGGAACACCTTGGCCAGTTGCGCGGGCGTGCGTTCGTCGGCGACGAAGGCCAGATGGTTCAGCACCGAGAAATGCGAGATCTCCATCCCCTTGGGCAAGACCTTGCTCAGCCTGTTCCGCAGCAGCTGATCCGCGGTCAGGATTTCGCTGAAAAGGGTCACGGCCACGGGGCCGGTATCGTCGGTCATCAGGGTCCGTCGAAACCTCGCACATGGGAAAGCGAGGGCACCTTGCGGCGCGCCTCTTCGACAGAAGTAGCGTCGATATCGACGATGTGAACGCCCGGGCCGGTTTCGCCCGCGTCGATGAGGACCTCGCCCCAGGGCGACACCGCCAGGCTGTGCCCATAGGTGCTGCGCTTGTGGCCGGTGGTTGAGCTGTGCTGCCCCGATTGCGCGGGGGCCAGCACATAGCAGCCCGTCTCGATCGCGCGGGCGCGCAGGAGGGGGTGCCAATGCGCCGCCCCCGTCACCGGCGAAAACGCCGCAGGAACCGTCAGCACCTGCGCCCCCGCCTGCGCCAGGGCGTGATGAAGGTGCCCGAAGCGGACGTCATAACAGACGGTCATCCCGATCCGCAGATCACCCGCCTGCGCCAGAACCGCCCGCGTGCCGGGGCGGAAGCCTGCCGATTCGCGATAGGTTTCTTCCGGCGTAACCTGCACGTCGAACATGTGGATCTTGTCGTATCGCGCGACGATCCCGCCATCGGGGGCAATCAGGAAGGACCGGTTGGCGAAACGCCCATCCGCATCATCGGTCTTCAGCGCCAGCGACCCGATGACCAGCCATATCCGCAGATCGGCCGCCTGTGCCCGCAGCGCGGCCAAGGTGATGTCGTCGCCTTCGTGCTGGAGGACCAAATTCTGGCGGTCGCGGCTGCCTGAGACGCAGTTCGTCACCTCGGGCGTCACGATCAGCTGCGCGCCCTGCGCCGCGGCGTCGGCGACAAGGCCCTGCGTCACCGGCAGGTTCGTCGCCGGATCGTCCGACGAACACAGCTGGATCAGCGCGGCCCGCATCAGGCGGCCAGCATCCCGTCCAGCTTGCCCGCGCGGTCGAGCGCATAAAGATCGTCGCAGCCGCCCACATGGGTCGCACCGATGAAGATCTGCGGCACGGTGTGGCGGCCACCCGCGCGCTGCATCATCTCGGGCCGGCGGTCAGGGTGACGGCCCAGATCGATTTCGGAAAAGGCGACACCCTTTTCGGTGAGAAGCCGCTTGGCGGCGTGGCAATAGCCGCAAAGCGGCGCAGTGTAGATTTCGACAGGTTGCATGGCGATGATCCCGGAAAAGGGCTTCTGGTCCGTTGTCGGGGATTTATGTCTCTTTTGCAACGCGCGCCAGTGTCAGGACAAAGACAGGCCCCGCGCCCGCGGCATGACAGGCGCGCGTCGCCTCGGCCAAGGTCGCACCGGAAGTCATCACGTCATCGACCAGCAGCACCGGCCGCCCCCGCACACGGTCAACATGGCGCGGATGCACCTCGATCGAGCGGTCGAGTTCGGCAAACCGTGCCGCCACGCTCCGATGATCAAGGGGACGGGTCGCGCGGGTGCGGCGCAGAAGGTCGGGCAGATGCGGCAGGCCTTTCTGCCGCGCCAGGCGGTCGGCCAGAACCGCAGACTGGTTGAAACTGCGCCTGACCAGCCGTGACCAGTGCAAAGGGACGGGCGCGACGATCATGTCAGGCTGCAGGATGTCCTGCCCGGCGCGCGCCATCCAGATCGCGGCGGGCCGGGCGATTTCCGTGCGCTTGCCGTGCTTGAGCCCAAGCACCAGCTTGCGCGCCATGTCGCGGTAAAGAAGCGCCGAACGACCCGCCGCCCAGGGCCGCTTTGTGGTCAGGCAATCGTCGCATTCAGCGCGGTGCCCGTCGCCCGCACCGGGCAGCGGCACGCCGCAGGCGTCGCAGGTCAGCCCCGAAATGAAGGGCATCTTGCCCCAGCACGCCCCGCACAAGGCAAAATCGCTGTCGACCATCGCCCCGCAGGCGACGCAGCGCGGCGGAAAGACGGCGGCGAGCGCCGTTTGCAAACCGAACCGCATCGCCTTAGCTATCCGCCATGACCCAAGCACCCCGCCTCACCGACCGCGCCGCGCTGATGCGGAACCGCGCCCGCGCGTCGGGCGATCTGTTCCTGCACCGCGCCGCGGTGGGCGAGGCGCAGGATCGCCTCGCCATGGTTAACAGGCGGTTTACGGACATTGCCGTGGTGACGGGTCAGCCGAAGCTCTGGGCTGAAGCCTTTCCCGATGCGCGGATCGTGGGCGACGATGACGTTCTGACGCTCGCACCGCAGGCGCACGATCTGGTGATCCACGCCATGTGCCTGCACTGGGCCGACGACCCGGTGGGCCAGCTTGTCCAGTGCCGCCGCGCCCTGCGCCCCGACGGGCTCTGCCTTGCCATCCTGCCGGGGGGAGAGACCTTGTCCGACCTGCGCACCGCGCTGTCGCGGGCCGAGATCGAGGTGACCGGCGGTCTGTCGCCGCGTATCCTGCCCATGGCGGACCTGCGCGACCTGGGCGCGGTTCTGCAGCGCGCGGGCCTTGCCCTGCCAGTCGCCGATGTGCAGAGCATCGCGGCCGAATACCGCGATCTGCGCCACCTGATGCGCGACCTGCGCGCCATGGGCGAAGCCAACGCGATGGCCGACCGTCTGCGTCGCCCGACCCGCCGCGCGGTCTTCGACCGGGCCGAAGCGATCTGCCGCGACATGCAGGAAAGGCCGGTTGGGTCGCTTCTTGCGCGGTTCGATCTGATCACGCTGACAGGCTGGGCACCGGCTGAATCCCAGCCGAAAGCGCTGCGCCCGGGATCGGCGCAGACCCGGCTGGCGCAGGCCCTCGGGACAACGGAAAAGCCTCTGTCCGATTGACCCGGGCGGAAAAGCCTTTATCTGACCCCCTAGCGACTGTAGCGGAAAGCCAAGAATGCTGGACACGACCAAGAAAGCCACCTGCCCTGCACATGCCCCGGCGGACCACCCGCCGGTGCCGGGCGAGCGCGTCGGCGTCCTGCTGGCCAATCTGGGCACGCCCGACAATTACGACTATTGGTCGATGCGTCGCTATCTGAACGAATTCCTGTCGGACAAGCGGGTCATCGACTATTCCGCATGGGTCTGGCAGCCGCTTCTGCAGCTTGTGATCCTGACCAAGCGGCCCTTCAGTTCCGGCCACGCCTACAAATCGATCTGGAACCACGACAAGGGCGAAAGCCCCCTGATGACGATCACCAAGGCGCAGGCCGAAAAGATCCGCAAGACGATGCAGAACCGCTATGGCGATCAGGTCATGGTCGATTTCTGCATGCGCTACGGCAATCCGTCGACCAAGTCGAAGGTGCGTGCCATGGTGGATGCGGGCTGCACCAAGATCCTGTTCTTCCCGCTTTATCCGCATTACGCGGGCGCCACGTCAGCCACCGCGAACGATCAGTTCTTCCGCGCCCTGATGGAGGAAAAGTGGCAGCCGACCACCCGCACGGTCGAGCCCTACTTCGCCCATCCGAAATACATCGAGGCCTTGGCCCAGTCGATCGAACGGGCCTATGCGGGGATGGAAAAGCGGCCCGACATTCTGGTCTGCTCCTATCACGGCGTGCCGAAGCGCTATCTGATGGAGGGCGATCCCTACCATTGCCAGTGCCAGAAGACGACGCGCCTGCTCAAGGAACGGCTTGGCTGGGACGACACCGAGATCACGACCACCTTCCAGTCGCGCTTCGGCCCCGAGGAATGGCTGAAGCCCTACACCGTCGACGAAGTCGCGCGTCTGGCCGAGACGGGCAAGACCAACATCGCCGTCTGCGCGCCCGCCTTTTCCGCCGACTGCATCGAGACGCTGGAAGAGATCAACGAGGAAATCCGCGAAAGCTTTGAAGAGGCCGGCGGAGAGACCTTCACCTATATCCCCTGCCTGAACGACGACGACGGCCATATCGACGCGCTGTCCACGGTGATCGGGGAAAATCTCAGGGGCTGGCTCGACTGACACGCGACTGAAAGTCGGACCCGAACACAAAAAAAGGCGGTGGAACCCACCGCCTTTTTCCGTTTTCCGTTTCCGGAAATCAGTTGCTTGCGACTGCAGCAGCCACCAGGACCAGCAGGACCAGCGGCAGGATGATGCCCTGCGACGTGCCGGTTGCCTGTTCCACGATCACCGGTGCTTCGACGACGGGCTCCGACAGATTGCCTGCGAAAGCGGTCGATGCGGCAGCAGTGAAAGCAGCAGCGAGAACGAGTTTCTTCATATTAACCTCCAGTTTCGCACGGTTTGACAGCGCAGCCCGTGCACCCAAGACTTACCTCGTGAGTTTTGTCTAACCAACAAATCGGCCCGATTGCAATTGGTTGTTCATGATTCCCTGCCCCGCCGCGCCGAAATGTCGTCAAATAAGCAACACCTGCGGGGCGTTCTGCGCCAAAGCGCGGGCCGCCACGATTGATACGGGGCCGGAACCGGCGCCCGATCCACCAGCCGTCACCCCGGCCAAAGCGGTGACACCATACCGGGCTCCGGCAAAGCGCATGCATTTCCAAGGGGTTGTCGGGCCCGGAAAGGCCCGCGCACGGTCATTCACGGCCACGACAGCGCCATCGCCGGGCGGCACATCTGTCGGGGCGTGCGGGAGGGTGCACCATCCGTCTGCCCCCGCGCGGCATCCGCTTCACCGACGCAAGAACGTGCCGGGGGAAACAATCTGTCGACGGATCGCAGGGCGCACCGCAGACGGCGGCCTGGGCGACGGCAAAACGGGCCGATGCGGGGCATGGTAGTGCGCGAAAACCGCAATCCCGCATCAAAGCCGGGGCAGGGGCGCGACATCGCGGTTTTGTGGGTTTGATCGGACTGGCAAACCCGGATATGAGCAGTGCGTCCAGACAGAAGGTTTTGTCATGTTTCGCGCGCTTATCCTGATTTTCGCGGTTGCCCTCGGGCTGGGCGGGTGCGCGGCGCCGCAGCCGTCGGGCCAGCTGGGCGCCGACGGGCAGCCGCTTCCGAAACTCTACCGCATCCGTCCCGGCGATGCCGACAAGCTGCAGTTCCGGATGCTTGATTCGGTGAACGCGCTGCGCCAGGCCTCGGGGACGGTTCCCGTCCAGCTTAATGCGCAACTGAACGCCGCTGCCGCCACACATTCGCGCGACATGTCGATCCAGAACCGCCCCTGGCATTTCGGGTCTGACGGATCGTCGCCGATCGACCGCGTGCGCCGCGTGGGCTATACCGGCGCGATGCTGGGCGAGGTGATCTCGGAAACCTACGAGACCGAGCTTGAAACGCTGGCGGCCTGGATGGAAGACCCCGGCACACGTGCCGTCCTCCTTGAGCGCCGCGCGGTGAACATGGGCTTTTCGTGGTTCCAGGAACAGAACGGCAAGATCTGGTGGACGCTGGTGATGGGCGGTGCGCCCGGCACATTTACGGTCGAATAGCGATCGGGGTGCCGTTGCGCACCATCGCATAGATATCTTCCATCTCGCGGTTGCGGACGGCGATGCAGCCCCAGGTCCAGTCGCCGCGCTTGGCCTTCGCCGCGCCGTTGGGCTGGCCGTGGATGAAGATGTCTCCCCCCGGGCTTTTTCCGTGGGCGCGGGCAAAGGCGATATCGTCGGCGTTCGGATAGGAAATGCCCAGCGACAGGTGGAAGCTGCTGTTGGGGTTGCGCCGGTCGATGTAATAGATGCCTTCCGGTGTCTTGCCGTCCCCTTCGAATTGCTTGTGCCCTTCGGGTGCGAAGCCCAGAAAGATGTCGTAGGACTTCAGCACCTCGTCATTGTGCAGAAGATACATCCTGCGCGCGCCCTTTTCGACGACGACCGACGTCACCTCGGGCCCGCGATAGGTGCGGAACTTGCTGCTGGAACAGCCGGAAACCCCAAGCGCCAGCCCCGATGCAGCCAGCAACCCGAATGTGCGCCGTTTCATGTGCTGATCGCCTGCCCCGCTGCCGTCGTTTGGCGATGCATTAACTTGAAACCACCACCGCGCAAAATCAACTTTTGTCATGGGCTTTCGCGGCAAGGCGGCGTTCGATCGCCTCGAGCCGCGACAGAACCTCGTCGCGGTAGGCATCGGTCTTCTGGCCTTCCTCGGCGCCGTGGGCGTCCTGCATCGAATTCACGATCAGACCGACCAGAAGGTTCACCACCGCGAAGGTCGTGACCATGATGAAGGGCACGAAGAACGCCCAGGCAAAGGGATAGACATCCATCACCGGCCGCACGATGCCCATCGACCAGCTTTCCAGCGTCATGATCTGGAACAGCGTATAGGCCGACTGGCCCAGCGATCCGAACCAGTCGGGGAACGAGGCCGAGAACAGCTTCGTCGCCATCACCGCGCCGATGTAGAAGATGATCGCCATGAGCAGGAACACGCTGCCCATGCCCGGCAGCGCGATGACGAACCCTTCCACCACCCGGCGCAGCCGCGGCGCGACCGAGATGACGCGCAGCACCCGCAGGATCCGCATCGCCCGCAGCACCGACAGGCCCTGCGCATTGGGCACAAGCGCGACACCCACGATCACGAAATCGAAGATGTTCCACCCGCTGCGGAAGAACCGATGCCCGTGGGCAACGAGCTTGAGAATGATCTCGACCACGAAGATGCCAAGGCACACCTTGTCGAGCGTCAGGATCAGACCGCCCGCCTGCGCCATGATGGCGGGCGATGTCTCCATCCCCAGAAGGATGGCGTTGAAGATGATGACGCCGATGATGACGTTGCTCACCCAGGGCTGATCCAGCCACCGGGCAAGCGATTCGCGAAAGGTCATGTCCCGCTCCGTGCCTGCTTTAGCGGGCGATATGGGAGAGGGTGAAGGAGGCTGCAAGTTCGATATGGGGCGACCAGCGAAATTGGTCGACCACCTGCACCCAATCAAGGCGATAGCCCGCCTGGATGAGCATTCCCGCATCGCGCGCGAAAGTCACCGGGTTGCAGGACACCGACGCGATGACCGGCACGCGCGCCCGGGCCAGGGCCTGTGTCTGCGCCTCGGCGCCGGCGCGGGGCGGGTCGATTACGACGGCGTCGAAACGGGCCAGCTCCTCGGGCAGAAGCGGGCGGCGGAAGAGATCGCGCGCCTCGGTCTGCACGCGTTTGAGGCCCTGCGCGCCCCGCCACCCCTTGTCGAGCGCGGCGGTCATCGCCGCGTCGCCTTCCACCGCCAGAACCTCGGCCCCTTCGGCCAGCGGCAGGGCGAAGGTGCCGCAACCCGCGAAAAGATCGACGATCCGGCCTGCCGCGCCGATGGCATCGCGCACCGCTGCCAGAAGTGCGGCCTCGCCATCCGGGGTGGCCTGCAGGAAGGCGCCGGGCGGTGGCACGACCTCGGCCCGGCCGAACACCTGCACCGGCGGGCGGCGCAGGGCGACGGTCTCGCCATCCCATGTCAGGCGGGCCAGATCATGGGCGCGGGCGATCCCGGGCAGGGTCTGGCGCAGCCCGTCGTCAAGGGGCTTGCCCCCCGTCACCGCGATGTCCGCGCCCATCCGTGACCGCGTGACCGACACCGCCAGCGCGCCTTTGCGGCTGCCCCCGGCCTGCGCCAGATCGGCGGCGGCGGCGCGGGCCGCCAGAACCTCGGGGTGCAGGATGAGGCAGGCATCGACATCAGCAATCGTGTCCGAGGCCCGGCCGTGAAAGCCCACCGTCACCCCCTTCTTCGTGCGCCGCGCCGCAAAGGTCGCCCGCCGCCGCGACCCCGGGGGCGAGGTATGGATGGGCCGGAACGCCGTCTCGATCCCCTGCGCGGCCAGCGCCGTGGCGACGACCTGCTGCTTCCATCCAGCGACAAAGGCATCGCCCGCGTGCTGCAGCGCGCAGCCGCCGCAGGCGGCGTAATGGCGGCAGGGCGCGCGTACCCGGTCAGGCGACGGCGTGACGACCCGCATGTCGGAAAGCCTGTCGCCTTCGACCCGGCCCTGCACGACCTCGCCCGGCAGGGCGCGCGGCGCATAGACCGGGCCCGGCGCGATCCCGTCGCCGTGATGGCCCAGCCGTTCAATGGTCAGAACATCTTCCAAGGGATCACTCGGCCGCGTCGGCGCGGATGAACCCGCCGGATTGGCGCGTCCAGTATTGCGCGTAAAGCCCGCCCTGCCGCATCAGGCTGTCATGGGTGCCGTCTTCGGCGATCCGCCCGTCGTCAAGCACGACGATCCTGTCCATTTCCGACAGCGTCGACAGCCGGTGCGCGATGGCGATGACGGTCTTTCCCTCCATCACCCGG
>CAZNMV010000009.1:0-8223 GCA_964573835.1 uncultured Aestuariivita sp.
GCCCCCTGCCCGATGCGCCCGACGCCGCCGCGCGCATGGTCGCGCGGGCGCTGGGCGCGCATCTGGGCGCGGCACGCACAGTCACGCTGGTCGTGCAGCGCCCCGAAGGCACGCCTGTCGCCGCAACGGGATGCGGCGTCGCGCATCTTGCCCATGCGCTGGGCCTGCCCGCATCCGCCGATCCCGATCCCGACATCGGCACCGGGCTTGTCAGGGCGCTCGACGCCCTGGCGATCGCCTGGGTGCGGCTTGCCTCGCCCGGCCAGATCGCCGCGCAAGGGGGGGCGCCGGACGTCGCGCGCGATCTGGCCGCGCTGTCGCTGCACATGGCGCAGGATCTCGACCCGCTTCTGGGCGCGGCGCTGGATGGGCGGCGGGTGGCGGGCTGGCTGCATCTGGACGGCACCGGGGCCGACGGGGTTCTGGTGGCACGCACCGGCGACCGCGTCACGCTGGCGCGCGTCGCGGCCCGGCTCTGGCCGGAGCTTCAAGCCCGGCTGACCGTTCTTTTCGGGACAGGCTGACCCAGCCGCGGAGGCGCCGATCAGGAACTGCGCAGCGTCGGTTCTTCGCGCAGAAGATCGTTCAGGATCGTCTCATAGGCGCGGCGTTCGAGATGCGCTTCGGCCGAACTGCGTCCGCGCGACGAAAACGCACGCTGCGACATCGCCGCGATCTGCCGGGCAGGAACGGGCTTGCCAGCGGTCGCCTCAAGCGCGCGCGTGAGCGATTGCAGCGCACCGTACTTCGTGAGCGACCGCATGGAGACCGGTTCACCGATGGTCAGGACAATCCCATGTGTGTCGCGGAACCGCGACCGGAGCGTGCCCAGGATCTGGTTGAGATGTTTCTCCGCGCCGGGGTCCAGCGCCTCGGCCCGCTTGTGGCTGACGGTGACGAAAGCGCCCTTGCCGCGGTAGGTGATCAGGTTGCCCGTCTTGCGCATCTGTCTGGCGATGGCGGTGGCGACGTCATGGATCACCTGGCGGAATTCGCTCGACGACATGCGGGCATAATGTTCGGCGGCATCGACGATCTTGACGCCTGTCGCGACACTGTTGAACAGACGACCCTGCGACAACTGGATGATGTAGTTCTCGAATTCGGCATAGCCGAGCACGTTGTCGATATCGCCGATCACCACGGGATCATCGAAGTTGAATTGCAGGTTCGAGTCGAGCTCGTCCTTGAGCTTTTTCGCCACCGCGATGCCGTCGCGCGCGCGGTCCTGTTCAAGCACCAGCATCGTCGCGGTGCCAAGCCGCGAGCGCAGTTCCAGAAGCTCGAAGGGCTTTGTCACATAATCGGTGGCGCCCGCAGCGAAGGCCTGGTCGACATAGGTGCGATCGGACATCGCGGTCAGCATGATGATGGGCGTGCGCGCATAATCGCGCATCTTGCGCATTTCGCGAACCAGGGTGATGCCGTTGACCTCGGGCATCTGGATGTCCATCAGCACGCAGTCGAAGGGGTGGTCCTGACGCTCCATCACCTGAACGGCCTGTTCGGCCGACGCAGCGACCATCACGTCGTAGATGCCCAGCGCGTTCAGCGCCGTCTTGAGCAGCTCGAGGATGCTCGGCTCGTCATCGACGGCAAGAACACGGATCTTGCGCTCGTTGCGGCGCGCCTGCGTCTGCAGCGCAGCGCTTCCGAATTCGCGAAGGTCGTTTCCCATCGGATCTCATTCCCCATTTCCCTCCGATACAATTCGTCTAAAACTTGGTCAGAATTAGGGAGGTCGTGGGACCGGCCCATGGCCAAACCGGGGGAAAACCGGGGCCGCGCCCCTCTCACAGACCCAGGTCAGACGCCGCGCGGCGGATGCACTGGCGAAACAGCCGCACGGTTTCGGAAGGTTCCTCTTCGGCCCGGGTCATGATGCCGACGGGGCCCGCCGTCAGCCCGGTGTCGAGCGGAAGGCGCGCCAGCGTGCCCGCCGCGATATCCGCCGCGACCACCCCTTCCGAGATGAACCAGACCGCATCGCCGGACCGCACCACCTCGCGGCCGAAGGCGCCCGAGACGCTTTCGACCCGGGTCTGCATCTGCACCACACCCTGAGACAGCATCAGCCGGTCGACCAGCGGCCGGATCGCCGAACGCGGTGCCGGGTATATCACCGGCCAGTCCGTCAGATCGGCGAACCCCCCGATGCCTTCGGTCAGCGGATGGCCGGGGCGCACCACGCAGATCACGGTTTCGGCGTAAAGCTGGGTGAAGGACACGCCCATCATGGATGCGGGCGGGCCGAGCCGCCCCACGACGAGGTCGAGCGCACCGCGCCGCAGCCGGTCCATCAGCACGTCATGCGGCCCGTCCTCGAAGAACAGAAGGCTGTCCTGGGCGAGATCGGCGAACAGCAGGCTGGCCTGCGGCAGGACGCGCGCCGCGACGCTGGGCAGCGCACCGACCATGACGCGCGCGGTCTCGCCGCTTTTCATGCGGGCGACACCGGCCAGCCCCTGTTCCAGCGCGCCGAGACTGGCCTGCGCGTGCTGCAGGAAAACCTCGCCCATCGGTGTCATGCGCACGCCGCCCCGGTCGCGCGTCATGAGTGCCGCACCCAGCGTTTCTTCCAGTTCGCGCAGCGTCTTGGACACGGCGGGCTGCGTCAGGTTCAGCGCATCGGCCGCCCGCTTGAGGCTGGACCGGCGGCTGATCTCGACGAAGGTCTCGAGGTGGCGAAGCTTGATGCGACGGTCCATGACTTTCCTGTTTTGGCAAGTATATGGACGATCATTTCATTTTCCTTGCCGAATTCAACAAGCAATAAAGACGGCCAATCACGAACGGGGGGAAACATGCGCACGCAGGTTGCGATCATCGGGGGTGGGCCTTCGGGATTGCTGCTAGGGCAGCTGTTGCACCGCAAGGGCATCGACACCGTGGTGCTGGAACGGCGCACGAAGGATCACGTCCTGTCGCGCATCCGGGCGGGCATTCTCGAACGGGGCCTTGTCGGGTTGATGCGCGAGGCAGGCCTGGGCGAGAGGATGGACCGCGAATGCCTTGTCCATGACGGCACGCTGATCTCGTACGGCGACGACATGTTCGGCATCGACTTCAAGGCGCTCACCGGGACAAGCGTCATCGTCTACGGCCAGACCGAGGTCACCCACGACCTTTACGCCGCGCGCGAGGCGGCGGGCGCACCCATCCTCTACGAGGTCGATGATGTGGTGATCCACGACGCCGAC
This sequence comes from uncultured Aestuariivita sp., assembly GCA_964573835.1. Lineage (GTDB taxonomy): Bacteria > Pseudomonadota > Alphaproteobacteria > Rhodobacterales > Rhodobacteraceae > JAGYKE01. The sequence continues at coordinate 3,201 of CAZNMV010000009.1, forward strand.
AGCGACGCGCCCCATGTCAGCTTCACCCGCGACGGGCGGGAAGAGCGGATCGATTGCGACTTCATCGCGGGCTGCGACGGGTTTCACGGCGTCAGCCGCAAGACGATCCCCGCATCCGTGCGGCGCGAATACGAGAAGGTCTATCCCTTCGGCTGGCTGGGCATCCTGTCGGAAACGCCGCCGGTCAATGACGAGCTGATCTATGCCGGGTCCGAGCGTGGCTTTGCGCTGTGCTCCATGCGCAACCCGAGGCTCAGCCGCTATTACATCCAGTGCCCGCTGACCGACCGCCCCGAGGACTGGTCCGACGCCGCCTTCTGGGACGAGTTGCGCCGCCGCATCCCGGCCAGCGAGGCCGAAAAACTGGTGACCGGCCCCTCGATCGAGAAATCCATCGCGCCGCTGAGGTCCTTCGTCTGCGAGACGATGCGCTGGGGGCGGCTGTTTCTGTGCGGCGACGCCGCGCATATTGTCCCGCCGACCGGCGCCAAGGGTCTGAACACGGCGGCAAGCGACATCCATTACCTCTATCACGGGCTGGTGCAGCATTACCTCGACCATGACGACGAGGGGATCGCGCGCTATTCCGAGCGCGCTCTGGCCCGGGTCTGGAAGGCCGAACGCTTCAGCTGGTGGTTCACCAACCTGATGCACCGCTTTCCCGACCAGACCGACTTCGACATCCGCATGCAACAGGCCGAAATCGCCTTCCTGCGCGACAACCGCGCCGCACAGGAGGTGCTGGCACAGAACTATGTCGGCCTGCCCTATTGAAGACGGAGAGATCATGACCGACCGATACGCCAAGGGCATGGAAGTGCGCCGCCGCATCCTGGGCGATGCCCATGTCGACCGCGCCGAGGCGCAGAAGACCGACTTCGACGCGCCTTTTCAGGACATGATCTGCGAAGGCGCCTGGGGCACCGTCTGGGCGTCGGACGCGATCACCGACCGCGAAAGGTCGATGCTGACGCTGGCACTGCTTGCCGCGACGGGAAACTTCGACGAAATTCCCATGCATATCCGCGCGACACAGCGCACCGGGGCAAGCCCGCGCGATGTGGCCGAGGCCCTCCAGCACGTCGCGATCTATGCCGGGGTGCCGCGGGCCAATCACGCGCTGAAACTGGCCAAGGCCACCTATGCCGAAATGGCGGCGGAACGGGAGGAAAGGCGCCATGGATGAATTCTATGCCCGCGACCGGCGCTGGCATCCGCCCGCCCATCACCGCGATTACAAGACATCCGTGACGCGGTCACCGCAGTACGCCGCGATCAGCCTCGACCAGACGGTGAGCGAAATCACCGGCCCCGTCTTCGGCCACAACGACATCGACGCGATCGACAACGATCTGTTGTCGAACTTCGCGCGCCCCGGCGAAAGCCCGGTGGGCGAGCGGATCATCCTGCATGGCCGCGTGCTGGACGAAAACGCGCGGCCCGTGCCGAACACGCTGGTGGAAATCTGGCAGGCCAACGCGAGCGGGCGCTACCGCCACAGGAAGGACAGCTATCTCGGCGCGCTCGACCCCAATTTCGGGGGCTGCGGGCGCACGCTGACCGACGATCAGGGGTATTACCACTTCCGGACCGTGAAGCCCGGCGCCTATCCCTGGCGGAACTGGGTCAACGACTGGCGGCCCGCGCATATCCATGTGTCGGTCTTCGGAAGCGGCTTTACCCAGCGCCTGATCACCCAGCTTTACTTCGAAGGCGATCCGCTGATCGCGCATTGCCCCATCGTGGCCACCATTCCCGACCCCGCGGCGGTCGAGATGCTGATCGCGCGCCTCGACCTGAACGCGACGGTGCCGCTCGATTCCATCGCCTACCGCTTCGACATCGTGCTGCGCGGGCGGCGGTCGACGCTGTTCGAGAACCGGCTGGAGGGGAATTGATGACCGGCAAGCTTCCCTATCTGAAGGAAACCCCCTCGCAGACGGCGGGGCCTTACGTGCATATCGGCCTCGCCCCCGGCGCGGCGGGGTTCGAGATCTACCGCCGCGAACTGGGCTGGGATATCGCGGGGCCGAATGCCAAGGGCGAACGCATCCGGGTGGAAGGCATCGTGATCGACGGGACCGGATCGCCGGTGAAGGACGTGCTGCTGGAAGCGTGGCAGGCCAATGCCGATGGCGTCTATGCCCACGCGGAAGTGGCGGGCGAGGTCGAGGAAGGCTTCCGCGGCTGGGGCCGGGTCATCACCGATTTCGCGACCGGCGAATGGGGCTTCGACACGGTCAAGCCCGGTGCCGCGCCGGGCCGGAACGGAACCGTTCAGGCGCCGCACATCAACCTCTGGATCGTGGCGCGCGGCATCAACCTCGGCCTGCACACGCGGCTTTACTTCGAGGACGAAGCCTCGGCGAATGCCGCCGATCCGGTGCTGAACCTGATCGAGTGGGAACGCCGCCGCGCCACGCTGATCGCGAAGCGGACGCTGCGCGACGGCAAGCCGGTCTACCGGTTCGACATCCGCCTGCAGGGTGGGGAGGAGACGGTCTTCTTCGATATCTGAAGCCGTTTTTCGACGCGAAAAACGGCCCGGAAACCGACGCGGTTTCCGGGGCGTGGCGCTGGCTGGAAACCGCGTCGGTTTCCAATCCGGATCGTGCGTCACGATCCGGCCCCCCATCAGAACGCCTCGTCCTTCACCGCCTCCATCGACACATGGGTCGAGGTGCTGCCGACGAAAGGCAGGGCCGAGATCTTCTCGCCCAGAACCTGCCGGTAAGCGCGGATATCCCGCGTTCGCACCTTCAGCAGGTAATCGAACGCCCCCGCGATCATGTGGCATTGCTCCACCTCGGGCATCCGGCGCACCGCCGCGTTGAAGGCGGCCAGCGCCTTCTCCGTCGTGTCGGTCAGCTTGACCTCCACGAAGGCCACGTGGTCACGCCCGAGTTTGCCCGGATCGAGCACCGCGCGGAAGCCGGTGATATAGCCCTCTTCGATCAGGCGGCGCACGCGCGCCTGCGTCGGCGTCTTCGACAATCCGATCCGCCGCGCGAGATCGGTGACCGGCATCCGCCCATCCCCGCTCAGCGCGTCAAGTATGGCGATGTCATGACGGTCAAGTTGCCCATCTGAGGATATTTTCAGCTTCATTCGACCTGTCTATGCGTCAATCAAAAGTCGGATTGCCTGTCAGGCTATCATCTCAGGGCACATTGCCCAAATGGAATCGGATATGATGGCGCATCTCCGAAAACCCGAGGCCGACATGACCCCGCTTGCCCCCCTGCGCGACCGCATCCGCGCCCAGACCCTCGCCCCTGATGCAGACATCCTTGACGCGCTGCGGCGCGAGGCGGGGATCGACGAAGACACCCGGGCCCGCGCCGGCACGCGGGCAGCCGATCTGGTGCGCGCGATCCGGGCCGATGACGACCCGGGGCTTATGGAGGTGTTCCTGGCCGAATACGGGCTGTCCACCAAGGAAGGCGTCGCGCTCATGTGCCTGGCCGAGGCGCTATTGCGGGTGCCCGACGCGGGCACGATCGACGCGCTGATCGAAGACAAGATCGCCCCTTCGGCCTGGGGCGCGCACTTAGGCAAGTCGTCCTCGCCGCTGGTCAATGCCTCGACCTGGGCGCTTCTGCTGACCGGCAAGGTGCTGCAGGACGGGGAAGGCATGGCCTCGGTCCTGAAAGGCGCGGTCAAACGGCTGGGGGAGCCGGTGATCCGCGCCGCCGTGGGCCGCGCGATGAAGGAACTGGGCGCGCAATTCGTCCTTGGCGAAACCATCGGCGAGGCGCTGAAGCGCGGGCGCAGGAAGGAAACGCAGGGCTACACCTTCTCCTACGACATGCTGGGCGAGGCGGCGATGACCATGCATGATGCCGACGCCTTCTTCGGGGCCTACGCCCGCGCGATAGACCGGCTGGCCCCGGAATGCCGGTCGGACGACATCCGCGCCAATCCCGGCATCTCGATCAAGCTCTCGGCGCTGCATCCGCGCTACGAGATGGCGCAGCGCGACCGCGTGATGACCGAACTGGTCAGCCGCACGCTGACGCTCGCCCGTGCGGCGCGCGACGCGCGCATGGGGCTCAACATCGACGCGGAAGAGGCCGACAGGCTCGACCTTTCGCTCGACGTGATCGAGGCGGTGCTGTCCGACCCCTCGCTTGCGGGCTGGGACGGGTTCGGCGTGGTGGTGCAGGCCTATGGCAAGCGGGCGGGCCCCGTGCTCGACTGGCTGTACGCGCTGGCGGAACGGCTGGACCGGCGCATCATGGTGCGCCTTGTGAAGGGCGCCTATTGGGACACCGAGATCAAGCGCGCCCAGGTCGAAGGGCTGGATGGGTTTCCGGTCTTCGCGCAGAAGGCCGCGACAGACGTCTCCTACATGTGCTGCGCGCAGAAGCTTCTGGGCATGACCGACCGGATCTATCCGCAATTCGCCACCCACAACGCGCATACGGTCGCCGCGATCATCGAAATGGCGGGCGACCCGCAGGCCTTCGAATTCCAGCGCCTGCACGGCATGGGCGAGGCGCTGCATGACAAGGTCATCGCGGGCAATGCCACGCGCTGCCGGATCTATGCACCAGTGGGCGCGCATCGCGATCTTCTGGCCTATCTGGTGCGGCGGCTGCTCGAGAACGGGGCGAATTCGTCTTTTGTGAACCAGATCGTGAACGAAGCGATCCCGCCCGAGGCGGTGGCCGCCGACCCCTTCGCGCAACTGGGCAAGGCCCATCGCGCCGTGCGGCTGCCTGCCGATCTCTACGCGCCCGAGCGGGCGAATTCCAAAGGCTTCGACCTGCGCGACCCTGTCGATCTTGCCCACATCGAGGCCGCGCGCGACGGCTTCCGCGCCCATCGCTGGGCGGCCGCGCCGCTGATCGCAGGCGCAGCGGCGGGCGGGGCGCAGCATGCCGTTCTGAACCCGGCGGCCCCGTCGGACGAGGTCGGCACCGTGACGCTGGCCGCGCCCGGGGATGTGGAGGCCGCACTTGCGGCAGCGACACGGTGGGACGCCGCGCCCGCCCTGCGCGCAGACATCCTGAACCGCGCC
>CAZNMV010000009.1:8233-22536 GCA_964573835.1 uncultured Aestuariivita sp.
AGACCCCGCGCGACGCGGTGGCCGAACTGCGCGAGGCGGTGGATTTCCTGCGCCACTCGGCCGCCCGCGCCGATCAGGCCGCGCCCGCGCGCGGCGTCTTCGCCTGTATCTCGCCCTGGAACTTTCCGCTGGCCATCTTCACCGGCCAGATTGCGGCGGCGCTGGCGGCAGGCAATGGCGTGATCGCCAAACCGGCCGAGGCGACGCCGCTCATCGCGGCCCGCGCCGTCGCGCTTCTCCACGAGGCGGGTGTGCCACGCAGCGTGCTGCAGCTTCTGCCCGGCGAAGGTGCGGTGGTGGGGGCCGCGATCACGTCGGACCCGCGCATCGCGGGCGTCTGTTTCACCGGATCGACCGCAACGGCGCAACGGATCAACCGCGCCATGGTAGACGGCATGGCCCCAACCGCGCCGCTGATCGCGGAAACCGGCGGTTTGAATGCGATGATCGTCGATTCCACCGCCCTGCCCGAACAGGCGGTGCGCGACATCGTCACCTCGGCCTTTCAGTCGGCCGGCCAGCGCTGTTCGGCGCTGCGGATGCTCTACGTCCAGAAGGACGTGGCCGACACGGTGCTGCGGATGCTGTTCGGCGCGATGGACGAGCTGTCGGCGGGCGATCCGTGGGACCATGCGACCGATATCGGCCCGGTCATCGACAAACGCGCGCAAGGCGGCATCCAGGCCCATGTCGAAGCCGCCCGCGCACGCGGCCGCGTGCTGAAGGAACTGCGCCGCCCGTCGAAGGGCAGCTTCGTGGCCCCCACCGTGATCGCCGTGGATGGAATCGCGGATCTGAAGCGCGAGGTCTTCGGGCCGGTCCTGCATGTGGCGCGGTTCGATGCCGACGATCTTGACCGCGTGGTCGATGCGATCAACGCCACCGGCTATGGCCTGACCTTCGGCATGCACAGCCGGATCGACGATCGGGTCGAACAGGTCACGCACCGTCTGGCCGTCGGCAACATCTACATCAACCGCAACCAGATCGGCGCGGTGGTCGGATCGCAGCCCTTCGGGGGCGAGGGGCTGTCGGGCACCGGCCCAAAGGCGGGCGGGCCGCACTATGTGCCGCGCTTCACCCAAGCCCCGCGCAAGCGGGCCGAGGCGGCGGCGGGACGGATGGTGGAGACTGGCGCGGTGCAGGCGCTGCTGCGCGCCCTGCCCCGGGCCGAGACCCTGCTGGCGACCGCCAGCCTGCCCGGGCCCACGGGCGAATCGAACCGCCTGTCGGAACTGGGGCGGGGGCGCGTTCTGTGCCTTGGCCCCGATGCGGCCGCGGCGCGCGCGCAGATGCAGGCGGCGCAGGCCAATGGCTGCGTGGCCATCGGCATCGCGCCGGGCCTGACGGGCGGCAACACGCTGGATGGCGTGCTCGACCCCGGGGCGCTTGGCACGCTCGACGGGTTCGACGCGGTGATCTCATGGGCCGATGACGACAGCTTGCGCGCGATGCGCCGGGCGCTGGCGGCGCGCGACGGGCGGCTGATCCCGCTGTTCGCGGAAGACGACCTGTCCGCGCGGCTGCGCATCGAACGCCATGTCTGTGTCGACACGACCGCCGCGGGCGGCAATGCAAGCCTGCTGGCCGAAATGAGTTAACCGGCCGCCGCCTTGCAGGCGGCATCGAGATCGGCGCGCGCCTTGATCACCGCAGGGCGCGCGCCGATGGCGTGGAACCAGCGTTTCACGTCGGGAAAATCGGCCAGATCGACCTTCTGCCATTCGTGCCGCGCCACCCAGGGCCAGCACATCATGTCCACTATGGAATAATCGCCCATGATGAAATCGCGGCCTTCAAGGCGATGGTTGAGAACGCCATAAAGGCGGCGCATCTCGGCGGTGAAGCGGTTGCGCGCATAGGCCTGATCCTCGGGCGCGACGCGGTTGAAATGGTGCAGCTGGCCGAAATTTGGCCCCATCCCCGACATCTGCCAATACATCCATTGCAGCGCCTCGATCTGGTCGCGTTCGTCCACGGGCCAGAACATCCCCGACTTCCGGGCAAGGTAGGTCAGGATCGCGCCCGATTCGAAGATGGTAATGGGCGCGCCGCCGGGGCCGTCCTCATCGACGATCACGGGGATCTTGTTGTTGGGCGTCAGCGCCGAGAAAACATCCGAAAACTGGTCGTCCCGCCCGATGTTCACCGGTTGGATCCGGTTCTTCAGACCCATCTCTTCCAGCGCGATGGCCACCTTGTAGCCGTTCGAGGTGTTCCAGTTCCATTGCACGATCATGCGCGGACCCTTTCCTTTGCGTCTTGGCTAGCACATGCACGGCCGCCCGCGGAAGCGGCAGTCAGAGCCGGGCGCACCCGGCAAGTGCCGCGCCGTCGTCGGTGATGAGCGACAGCGCCGCCTCGGGGGCCTCGGCGGGGCGCGTGGCCTCGGTCACGAAAGCAGTCCGTCCGTCGCCCACCAGCGCGGCCCGCGCGACACTGCCTGCCAGCCAGACACCGCCATCAGGCTGGAAGGCGATGCGCAACTCGCGCACCAGCACGCCCAGCGCCCGGGCAAAGCGCAGGGGATCTCCCAGCGCCGCGAAGCCGCGGCCCGAGAAGGCGTCTTCGATGCTTGCCGCGTCACGGTCCAGCGCGCGCAGCACCGGGGCGGGCGGCGCGACATGGCCGTATTCGCAGGCCAGCACCTGCGTGCGCGCCCCGTCCATCAAGACCGGGGCAAGGTTGAAGCCGGTGCCGACGCCGACGACCAGCGCCTGCCGGGGGTGATCGCCAGGTGACCCCGCAAGGCGGCTGGACTGGTCGGGGCGCAGCCAAGGCAGGGCATGGCCCAGCGCCGTCAAATCGTTGAAGAGCCGCACCGGCCCGCCCGCCACCTGCGCCAGCGCGGCGGCCTCGAAGACCCAGTCGCCATTGGTCAACCGGCCCAGCCCGCCCGCGACCGGCCCGGCCAGCGCCAGCACCGCGCCTGCAGGCCGCACCTGCTGCCCGGCGACGAATGTCGAGATGAGCGCGGCGGGCGAGGCGTGGTCGGCCACCGGGACACGCACCTGCGATCCGGGCAGCACGACACCGCCGCGCGCCAGCCCAAGCCGCGCCTGCGTGCCGCCGATATCGCCCACAAGGATCGTCGCTTCGGTCATGCCCTGACCCTAGCCGCCGCCACGCCGCCGTGCCAGTCTGCCGCCGAACCGGAGCGGGGGTGCAGAATGCGGTGGGGATTTGTCGGACTGGGCCAGATGGGCCTGCCCATGGCGCGGCGGCTGGCGCAGGTGGTGGACCTGACCGCCCATGACCCCGCGCGCGACGCGGCAGACGGGCTGCGCCTTGTTCCCCGCGCCCGCGATCTGGCCCCCTGCGACGTGCTGGTGACCTGTCTGCCCAATGGCGACGTGGTCGAAGACGTTCTTTTCGGACCCGAAGGCCTGGCAGAGGCGCTGGCCCCCGGCACGATGGTCGTCGACACCTCGACCACCACCCACGCCGCCGCGCTGCGGATGTCGGCGCGGCTGGGCGATCTGGGCATCGGTTTCCTTGACGCGCCGGTCTCGGGCATGCAGGCGCGGGCCGAGGACGGCACGCTCAGCATGATGGTGGGGGGCGATGCCGCCCGGCTCGACCCGCTGCGCGGGGCGCTGGGCAGCATGGCGAACCTGATCCTGCACATGGGGCCGGCAGGGTCGGGCCAGCTGGGCAAACTGATCAACCAGCTTCTGCTCAACATCAACCTCGCGGCGCTGGCCGAAATCATGCCCATCGCCGCCCGCATGGGGCTTGACCCTGCGCAGATCGCGCAGGTGGTGAATTCCGGCACCGGCCGGTCCTTTGCCAGCGAATTCTTCCTGCCCAACATCTTGCAGGGCATCTTCGACCGGGGCTATCCGATGCAGGCGGCGCACAAGGACCTTGTCGCCGCCGAAGCGCTGACGGCGGAACACGGCCTGTCCGCGCCGGTGCTTGCAGCCGCCACCGCAAGCTACCGCGCGGCGCTGGCGCAGGGGCTTGGGCGTCTCGACAAGGGGGCGATGATCCGGGTCTTCGAACAGAAAGCAGGCGCCAGCTTCCGCGCCCGTGACCCGGACTGACCGAAAAGGCGGGATGTCACAAATCTGAAACCCGGCTGTCACACTGCGGAATCAAACCGCCGATAGACCCCCCGTCAATCTGAACGGGGTGATCCATGCTGACAATCGACCGGTTGACGAAGCGGTTCGGCGACAAAACGGCGGTCGATGCCGTCACGCTCAAGATCGACCGCCCCATGATGATCGGCGTGATCGGGCGGTCGGGTGCAGGCAAGTCGACGCTTCTGCGGATGCTCAACTGCCTTGCCGACGCGACCTCGGGCACGATCACCTTCAAGGACACCGAGATAACCGCACTTCGCGGCGCGGACCGCCGTGCCTGGCAGGCGCGCTGCGCCATGATCTTCCAGCAGTTCAACCTCGTCCCCCGGATGGACGTGGTGTCGAACGTGCTGCACGGCACGCTGAACCGCCGGTCGACGCTCGCGACGCTGTTCAATCTTTACCCGCAGTCCGACATCGAACGCGCGATCGAGATCCTCGACCGGCTGGGCATCGCCGAACAGGCGCCCAAGCGGGCCGAGGCGCTGTCGGGCGGCCAGCAGCAGCGCGTCGCCATCGCGCGCGCCCTGATGCAGGACCCCGACATGATCCTGGCGGACGAACCCATCGCCAGCCTCGACCCGATGAACGCCCAGATCGTGATGGAGGCACTGCGCCGCATCCACGAGGAAGACGGGCGCATGATCATCTGCAACCTGCACACACTCGATACCGCGCGGCGTTTCTGCGACCGGATCATCGGCATGCGTGACGGGCGGGTGATTTTCGACGGCACCGCGGATCAGCTCACCACCGGCGTTGCGCGCGACATCTATGGCGCGGGCGCGGATTTCTCCGAAGCGGCGACCTCGACCGAGATCGGCGCGCTCGGGGGTCATCAGGCCGACGTCTTCGAGACAGCCTGACCCTTCACCCTGCCAACCCACCCATGGAGTATGACATGAAGACCACTCTCGCACTGGCGCTTGCGGCCAGCACCGCCCTGACCGGCATGGCCCATGCCCAGGGCATCACCGAATTCCGCATCGGCATTCTGGGCGGTGAGAACGCGCAGGACCGCCTGAACTCGAACGAGTGCCTGCGGGCCTATACCGAAGAACTGCTGGGCGTCGAAACCAAGCTGTTCGCGCCCGCCGACTACAACGGCGTGATCCAGGGCCTGCTGGGCGGCACCATCGATCTGGCCTGGCTTGGCGCGTCGGCCTATGCCGCCGTCTATCTGTCGGATCCCGAAGTCGTTGAACCGGTTCTCGTCAAGACCAACCTCGACGGGTCGTTCAGCTATCACTCGATCGGCTTCGCCCGCAAGGACAGCGGCATCACCTCGCTCGACGACATGAAGGGCAAGGTGTTCGGCTTCGGCGACCCGAACTCGACCAGCGGTTACCTGATCCCGTCGATCGAAATCCCGCAGGCCACCGGTGCCACGATGGAGTCGGGCGATTACTTCGGTGACGTGCGCTTCACCGGCGGCCACGAACAGACCATCGTCGCGGTCTTCAACGGCGATGTGGACGCGGGCGTGACCTGGGCCGACGGTCTGGGCAACTGGGAAGACGGCTACAATTCGGGCGCCCTGCGCAAGGCGGTCGACTCGGGCCTCGTCGACATGAACGAACTGGTCGAGATCTGGAAATCGAAGCCGATCCCGGAAGGCCCGATCGTTCTGCGCAAGGCCCTGCCGGACGACGTCAAGGCCAAGATGGTCAGCATGATCTCGGGTCTGCATGCGAAGGACGAGGCCTGCGCCTATGCCGTCGCCGCGGGCGAAACCGCCGGTTTCGAACCCATCGGGCATGACGCCTACGAATCGATCATCGCGGTCCGTCAGGCCAAGAACTGATCCCAGTCACCCGAGGGCGGGCCCCGGAAGACCGGGGCCCGCATTCCTTTTCCGGAAGGGCTGAAGATGGCCGATATCACCAGCGCAGCGCAGGTTCGGAACCCGCAGGGGATCGAAGCGATCAACCTGCATTACCTGACCCTTGTGCGCCGCCGCCGCCTGTATGGTGCGATCACCCTTCTGGTCTTCGTCCTTCTCATGGTCAGCGGCTTCATGGTGGCCGACGACCGCAATGCGGGCGGCTTCTGGGAAGGTCTGTCCAATGTCGGCGACTATCCCGGTGAAGTGATTTCCGAAGCCTGGGAAAAGCGGACCGAGCTGCCGGGCCACATGCTGCGCTTCCTGCCCGCGCTGATTGAAACCGTGAACATCGCGGCGGTATCCACCCTTGTGGGAACGGCGGCGGGTCTGATCCTGGCACTTCTGTCCACCCGCGGGCTGGCGCGCTGGCCGCGTGTGATCCCGGTTTTCCGGCGGCTGATGGACATCATGCGCGCGGTGCCGGAAATCGTCATCGCGCTGGTGCTGATCTTCGTGCTGGGCGGCGGGCCGGTGCCCGCGATGATCGCCATCGCCATTCACACCGCAGGCGCACTGGGCAAGCTCTTCTCGGAAGTGGCCGAAAACGCCGATCTCAAGCCCGTCGAAGGGCTCGCCTCGACCGGCGCGAATTGGAGCCAGCAGATGGCCTTCGGCGTGATGCCGCAGGTCGCGCCCAACTTCCTGTCCTATGGTCTCCTGCGGTTCGAGATCAACATCCGCGCCTCGGCAATCCTCGGCTTCGTCGGCGCGGGCGGGATTGGTTATGAACTGCGCAACTCGATGACCTGGGGTCAGGGCCGCTTCGACGAGGCCGCAGCCATCTTCATCCTTCTGTTCGCCACCATCGTCCTTGTCGATCAGGTGTCGAGCCGGATGCGTCACCGCCTGACGGACGGAGCCCGCGCATGAGCAGCACCGATCTTTCCCTGCCCCGCGCACAGGCGCTGGCCCTGTTCCGCCGCAAGCGGCTGATCGCCTTCAGCGCCCCCGCTGCGGTGCTGGTCTATCTGATCTACGTCTTCTTCGCCTTCGACGTGCCGGGTCTGGTCGAGCGCGCGCGGATGGACAATGCCATCACGCTCGCCTCCGACAGCTGGAGCTACAAGACCCACGTCACCCGCACCCATGCGACCGGGGAAATGGACTACGCCATCGAAGGCGAACGCAAGGGCGCCTACCCGCCCGGAGAGCGGCCCGCCTGGGTCACCGATGACGGCGATGCGCTGCTGATCGATCTGGGCGACGGCCATGTCGTGCGCTTCCTGCCGGACAACGTCACCCAATACGACGTGCCGGGCCATGGGCTGATCGAGATCGCGCTGGTCGGACGCAGTCTGCAATCGAACCTCGGCGACACGCCGCCGGACTGGATCAACGCCTCGTCCGCGCGCATCGCGATCACCACGGATGCGGGGCGGGTGACCGTCACCCGGTCGAAATCCGAAGTCTTCCGCTATTTCGCGGGGTGGGAGCTGTTCTGGTTCACGCTCGACAGCCCCTATCACGGCCATGGGCCGGGCGAGATCCTCTTCGGCGACCGCATCGACCCGGACCGCGGCAACATCGAAGGCGCGCTCAACGATTTCTGGCGCAATTCGATGTGGCGGCATGCCGACGTGGCCTGGGCCATCGGCGAGACGATCCTCATGGCCTTCCTTGGCACCTTCGGGGCAGCACTTGTGGCGCTGCCGCTGGGCTTTCTTGCGGCTCGGCGGTTCACGCCGGTGGCAGTCGTGCGGGGCGTGGTGCGGCGCATCTTCGACTTCGTCCGCGGGGTCGACGGCCTGATCTGGACGATCATCCTGTCGCGCGCCTTCGGTCCCGGCCCGCTGACCGGCGCGCTGGCGATCCTGATCACGGATGCAGGCACCTTCGGCAAGATCTTCTCCGAGGCGCTGGAAAACGTCGACGAAAAGCAGATCGAAGGCGTCGCCTCGACCGGGGCGAAGCCGCTGCAGCGCTACCGCTTCGGCGTGATCCCGCAGGTGATGCCCGTGCTGCTGAGCCAGGTGCTCTACTTCCTTGAATCGAACACGCGCTCGGCCACGATCATCGGCGCGATCACCGGGGGCGGGATCGGTCTTTTGTTGACGCAGGCGATCCAGACCCAAAAGGATTGGGAAGAGGTCGCCTATTACATCGTGCTGGTGGTGCTCATGGTCATGCTGATGGACTGGTTCTCCGGCTGGCTGCGCGGGCGGCTGATCGGGCGCACCGAGCGGCGGCACTGATGGCGCGCCTGTCTGCCGATCAGCCCTTTGTCCATGACGGCGCGACGCTGGTCGCCACGACCTGCGGCCGCTTCGTCGAGATCGGGCAGGGCAGCCGCATCATCAATGCCGAGATCGGCGATTATTCCTATTGCGACCGCTATGCCGACATCGCCAACGCGACCATCGGCAAATTCGCCAACATCGCGAGCTTCACGCGCATCGGGGCGACGGATCACCCGCTGGACACCGCCGCCTGCCATCACTTCCTCTACCGGTCCGCCGATTACTGGGACGATGCGGAAGACGACGCCGGTTTCTTCGCGCGCCGCGCCGCGCGCCGGGCTTACGTGGGCCACGACACCTGGATCGGCCACGGCGCCATGATCAAGCCCGAGGTGAGCCTTGGCGACGGCGCCGTCGTCGCCTCGGGCGCTGTCGTGACGAAGGATGTGGCCCCCTACACCATCGTCGCGGGCACGCCTGCGGTGAAGCTGCGCGACCGCCAGCCGCCCGCCATCGCCGAACGTCTGATCGCGCTGGCCTGGTGGGATTGGGGCCATGACAGCCTGCGCGACACGCTGGCCGATTTCCGCAGCCTGCGGGCGGAAGCGTTCCTCGAGAGATACGGCGGTTAGCCGTCTTCCCCGAGGGTGAGCGTGACGCGTTCGCCCGCGAACCATGTCATGCCGAATTCCACCGGCACCCCGTCGGGGTCGACGTTCAGCCCCGTGGTGTAGATCAGCGGCGCGCCTTCGGTCAGATGCAGCTGCAGCGCTTGCGTGGCGCTGGCGGGCCGCGCGCTGATGCGCGTGCTGGCGCGGGTGTAGTCGGCGACACTGCAGCGGGCCAGCGCCTCGGTCACGCCGGATGAGGCCTGCAGGGCCTGCGCGATGCCCGGAAGGCGGCTGGCGGGAAACTGGCTTTCGAACAGCGCGATGGGCTGGCCGCTGGCCAGCGACAGCCCGTGATAGACGCAGATCTCGCTGCCTTCCGGCATCTGCAGCCGCGCGGCCTCGGCCGGGGTCGCGGCGCGCTCCTCGACGTGGAGGATGCGCTTTTCAGGCGTCAGGCCCGCGGCCAGCACGTTCTGGTGGAACCGGACGCGCCGCCCGATCGGGTAGTCCGTGGGTGTGGCCGTGACGAAGACGCCCGCGCCCCGGCGGCTGCGCACAAGGCCGCTGTCGGCGAGCGACTTGAGCGCGTGCCGCACGGTGTGGCGGTTCACGCCAAAGCGCGCGGCAAGCTCGGCCTCGGTCGGCAGGCGCGCGCCTTGCGGATGGATGCCGTCGGCGATCCCGGCAGACAGCGTCTGCGCGATGGCCTGCCAGAGCCGGGTCTTCCTGTCGCTGTCACGCAAGCTTCACAAATCTCCACTGGCAGTTGGCAGACAGGTCTGGCAGAATATGTCTAGTTGTATAGTATTCAGCGAAGTTGTCGAGATGCAAGCGACGGATGACATGATTGCCGCGCGCAAGCGCTGGCTGGGCTTGCTGGCCAAGGCCCCCGAAGGCCGCGCGGCGGCCCTTCTCGATACGACCGGCGCTGCACCGGCCTTCGAGATGCTGCGCGCCCCCGAAATCGGATCGGTCATGGTGCAGGGCCGCGCGGGCGGGACCGGCGCGGCGTTCAATCTGGGTGAAATGACGGTGACGCGCTGTTCCCTGCGCCTGTCGTCGGGCGAGGTCGGGCATGGCTATGTGCAGGGCCGCCGCAAGACCTGCGCGCAGGTCGCCGCCTTGATCGACGCGCTGATGCAGGGGCCGCAGGCCGCGCGGATCGAGGCGGCGGTGATCGCCCCGCTGGCCGCCGAGGCCGAGGCCCGCCGCGACGCCCGCGCCGCCAGGGCCGCCGCCACGCGGGTCGAATTCACGACGCTGGTGCGGGGGGAAGACTGATGCGCGACGCACTCGACGGCGGGTTCACTGACGCCGCGCCCGACGCCGCCCGCGCCTTCCGCGCGATCCTGACCGCAATGGCGCGGCCCGGGCAGATCGGTCACGTGACCGGGGCCGCGGGGCCCGAGCCGATGTCGCCCGCCGCGGCCGGCGTTTTGCTGACGCTCTGCGATCCGACGACGCCGCTGCACCTTGCGGGGCGCTTCGACACTGATGCGGTGCGGGCCTGGGTCGCCTTCCACATCGGCGCGCCGCTGGTGGCCGCCGGGCAGGCCGACTTCGCGCTGGGCGACTGGGCCGACCTTCTGCCGCTCGACCGGTTCCGGCAAGGCGTGGCCGACTATCCCGACCGGTCCGCGACACTGATCGTCGAAATGGCCAATCTGACCGCCAAGGGTGCGACCCTGACAGGTCCAGGCATCCGCGAGACCGCCGCCTTGTCGCTGCCGGACCGGGCAGCGTTTCAACTGAACGCGGCGCGCTTCCCATTGGGCCTGGATTTCCTGTTCACCGCAGGCGACCGCGTCGCGGCCCTGCCCCGGACCACGCAGGTGCGCTGATGTATGTGGCGACAAAGGGCGGCGAACGCGCCATCGACAATGCCCATGCCTGGCTGGCCGAGGAACGCCGTGGCGACCCCGGCATCCCCGAACTGGGCGTCGCGCAGATCCGCGAACAGCTGGCGCTGGCGGTGAACCGGGTCATGGCCGAAGGATCGCTTTATGACCGCGACCTTGCCGCGCTCGCCATCAAGCAGGCGCGCGGCGACCTGATCGAGGCCGCCTTCCTCATGCGCGCCTATCGCACCACGCTGCCGCGCTTCGGGTCGAGCCTGCCCGTGGACACCGGCGCCATGGCCTGCGACCGGCGCATCTCGGCCACGTTCAAGGATCTGCCGGGCGGGCAGGTGCTGGGGCCGACCTTCGATTACACGCACCGGCTGATCGACTTCGCGCTGGCCGCGGAAGGCACGGTGCCGGACGCCCCCGTCGCCGCGCCCGACCCCGCGCCGAAGCCGCGCGTCGCCGACGTGATCGGCCGCGAAGGCATGATCGAGGACAACCCAAGCGACGACACCACGCCGCCCGACCTGACCCGCGCACCGCTGGAATTCCCGGCCGAGCGCGCGCTGCGCCTGCAGGCGCTGGCGCGGTCGGACGAAGGCTTCACCCTTGGCATGGCCTATTCGACGCAGCGCGGCTATGGCCGCACGCATCCCTTCGTCGGCGAATTGCGCATCGGCCGCGTCGCGGTCGAGATGGAGGTGCCGGAACTGGGCTTTTCCATCGAGATCGGCGAGGTGGAGCTGACCGAATGCGAGACGGTCAACCAGTTCAAGGGCTCAAGGACCGAGCCCGCGCAGTTCACCCGCGGCTATGGTCTGGTCTTCGGGCAGTCGGAACGCAAGGCGATTTCCATGTCGCTTGTCGACCGCGCCCTGCGCTGGGCGGAATTGGGCGAAGACAATGTCGGTGCGCCTGCGCAGGACACCGAATTCGTCCTGTCCCACGGCGACAACATTCAGGCGACCGGGTTTCTCGAACATATCAAGCTGCCGCATTACGTCGACTTCCAGTCCGAACTGGAACTGGTGCGACGGCTGCGGAGGGACGCAGGCGAGACGCGCGAGGCGGCGGAATGAACGGGCGCGCGCCCCTCACCCTGACCCTCTCCCCCGAGGGGAGAGGGGAGGCCGTCGCGATTGCGATGAACCGGGGCGCATCGACCATTGGGTTGCCCGCAGCCCTGCCGTTAACCCCATGTTTACCATCCCCGCACCACCCTCACCCGAGGGCACGATTCCCTCTCCCCTCAGGGGAGAGGGTCAGGGTGAGGGGAACCTGCCACATGCGCCAGACCGCCATGTCGACATCCCGGGCGCGCCGCCTGCGCCGCGACATGACGCCGGCGGAACGCGTCCTCTGGCACGCGCTGCGCAACCGGGCCTTCCTCGGTCTCAAGTTCCGCCGCCAGACGCCGATCGGCCCCTATATCGCCGATTTCTTCTGCGCCGAGCTGCGACTGGTGGTCGAGGTCGATGGCGGCCCCCGCGACGCGCGCCGCGATGCCTGGATGGCCGCCGAAGGATTCCGCACGCTGCGCCTGTGGAGCGGCGATGTTCTGACCAACCTTCCCGGCGTGCTCGAACGCCTTGACGAAGCGACCCGCCCATGACCGACTACAACTTCGCCTATCTCGATGAACAGACGAAACGGATGATCCGCCGCGCATTGCTCAAGGCGCTGGCGATCCCCGGCTACCAGGTGCCTTTCGCGAGCCGCGAAATGCCGATGCCCTATGGCTGGGGCACCGGCGGGGTGCAGGTCACCGCCTCGGTCCTCACGCCCGAAGACCGGCTGAAGGTCATCGACCAGGGGGCCGACGACACCACCAACGCCGTGTCGATCCGCAAGTTCTTCGAGAAGACCGCGCAGGTGGCCACCACCACGCGCACGACCGACGCGACCGTGATCCAGACCCGCCACCGCATCCCCGAAACGGCCTTGGGCGAAGATCAGATCCTTGTCTACCAGGTGCCGATCCCCGAGCCGCTGCGCTTCCTCGAACCGCGCGAGACGGAAACGCGGCGCATGCATGCGCTGGAAGAATACGGGCTGATGCATGTGAAGCTCTACGAGGATATCGCCCGCCACGGTGCCATCGCCACCGCCTATGCCTATCCGGTGAAGGTGGACGGGCGTTACGTGATGGACCCCTCGCCCATCCCGAAATTCGACAACCCGAAACTGTCGGACTGCCCGGCGATCCAGCTTTTCGGGGCGGGGCGCGAACAGCGCATCTATGCCCTGCCGCCCTACACGGATGTGGTCAGCCTCGACTTCGAGGATCACCCGTTCGAGGCCTCAAAAGCCCCGCATGCCTGCGCGCTCTGCGGATCGGGGGACAGTTACCTCGACGAGATCGTCACCGACGACGCGGGCGGGCGGATGTTCCTGTGTTCCGACACCGATTACTGCGAAAGCCGCCGCGAGAGGGGAGCCGCATGACACCGCTTCTGTGCGTGAAGGACCTGCGCAAGACCTATGGCGCGCATGTGGGCTGCACCGATGTGGGCTTTGACCTCTTCCCCGGCGAAGTCATGGGCATCGTCGGCGAAAGCGGGTCGGGGAAGACCACGCTTCTGAACTGCCTGGCCGGGCATCTCGCGCCCGACCGGGGGCAGGTGATCTTCGACACCCGCGCAGACGGCCCGCGCAACGTGCTGGCCATGTCCGAACCCGAACGCCGCATGCTGGCCCGCACCGACTGGGCCTTCGTCCACCAGCACGCCCGCGACGGGCTGCGCATGAACGTGAGCGCGGGCGGCAATGTGGGCGAACGCCTGATGGCGGTCGGCGCGCGTCACTACGGCGCGATCCGGGCGCAGGCCGCCGACTGGCTGGGCCGGGTGGAAATTGATCCCTCGCGCATCGACGACCGGCCCACGACCTTTTCGGGCGGCATGCAGCAGCGCCTGCAGATCGCGCGCAACCTCGTCACCCAGCCGCGGCTTGTCTTCATGGACGAACCGACAGGCGGGCTCGACGTCAGCGTGCAGGCGCGGCTTCTCGACCTCCTACGCGGGCTGGTGCGGGATCTGGGCCTCTCGGCCATCGTTGTGACGCATGACCTTGCGGTGGTGCGGCTTCTGGCGCACCGTCTGATGGTGATGAAGGATGGCCGCGTGGTCGAGACCGGTCTGACCGACCAGGTGCTCGACGATCCGCAGCATCCTTATACCCAGCTTCTTGTCAGTTCGGTCCTGCAGGTGTGAGATGGCGATGATCGAGATCGAAAACCTGTCGAAAACCTTCCATCTGCACACGCAGGGCTCTGCCCGGATCGACGTGATGCGCGACCTCACGCTGCGGGTCGATGCGGGGGAATGCGTAGCCCTGACCGGGCGGTCAGGGGCGGGAAAATCCACCCTGATGCGGATGATCTACGGCAATTACCTGGCCGCCGGAGGCAGCCTGCGCATCGCCGGGACGGATGTGGTCACCGCGACCCCGCACGAGATCCTGCGCCTGCGGCGCGAGACGATGGGCTATGTCAGCCAGTTCCTGCGCGTCATTCCGCGGGTGCCGACGATCGACGTGGTGGCAGAACCGCTTCTGGCGCTGGGCACCCCCGCCGTCACCGCCCGCGACCGGGCGGCGCATCTGCTCACCCGGCTGAACCTGCCGGAACGGCTCTGAGATCGGAAGAACACGTCTGAACTCCAGTCACTCGGGAAGGTCCATCGCGTATGCCGTCTTCT
>CAZNMV010000010.1:0-11073 GCA_964573835.1 uncultured Aestuariivita sp.
CCAGACCGTGGGGGGCGAGGCGATGCCGGTTCTGTGGATTGGGTCGACCACCGTCACCGCGCGCCGCGACCTGCCGACGGAACGGCCCGTCATCTTGCGCCGGATCGCGGCGGATGCCTTCGGGCCGAACCGGCCGATGACCTATCTTGTGACCGGGCCTGCCGCGCGGCTGCGCCAGGCAACGGCGCGCATGGGAACGCATGGTCAGCGCGTGCTCTGCCCCGTCGCGGCCTTCGAGGACGGCATCGGCGTCAGCCGCACCACGCCGCCCTCGGCGGTCGATCTGTTCCATCTGGCCCTGCCGCGCCACGCCGTGATCCGCGTCAGCGGGATCGAGACGGAAAGCTACCACCCCGGTCTGGGTGCCGTCGGCGCGGTCGGGCCCGCAATGCGCGAACTGTTCCTGAAGCTGTTCCCGCATATCGCGGGACCGGCCGATTTCGGGCCGCTCGCCTGTCCGCAGATGGACCCGGATCTGGAGGAAGGCGGCGACTGGAACGCCGCCTGAACCCCGGTCAGGCGCTGCGGCTCAGCCGGTCTTCCAGCACGTCGAAGGGCACGCCCGCCTCGTCCTTGGCGGCGCGGATGACAAGCGAGGTCTTCACGCTTTCCACATTGGGGGTCGAGAGCAGTTCTTCCGTCAGGAAATGCTGGAAACTCGACAGGTCGGGGGCCACGCATTTCAGGATGAAGTCCACCTCGCCGTTCAGCATGTGGCATTCGCGCACCAGCGGCCAGCTGCGGCAGGCCGCCTCGAAAGCCGCGAGATCGGCCTGCGCCTGGCGGTGCAGCCCCACCATGGCGAAGACCTGTACCTCGAAGCCAAGGCCGCGGGCATCCACATCGGCGTGATAACCACGGATGAATCCCTGTTCTTCCAGCGTGCGGACCCGGCGCAGGCAGGGTGGCGCGGAAATGCCCACCCGTTTGGCCAGTTCCACATTGGTCATGCGGCCATCGGCCTGCAGTTCGGACAGGATTTTCCGGTCGATTTCGTCCAGGCGTGTTGTGGCCATGCTCGCTCCCCTTGGCTTCGCGTTTCTTACAGCAGCGCGGGAGCACGCGCAATATTATTTCGCTGCAGCGCAACATTCACGATCCGGTCAGGCGTGGCGCAGGGGTTCAAGGCGCGGCGCGGGAAGGCTATATCCCTGAGGCGGGCGCGAGTCGCGCCACGATCACCTCAAGGACGGAGCAGCACCATGGGCGACACGCGGGAAACACGGCTTCTCATCATCGGGTCGGGGCCTGCGGGCTATACCGCGGGGGTCTATGCGGCGCGCGCGATGCTGAACCCGGTGCTGGTGCAGGGGATCGAACCGGGCGGCCAGCTGACCACGACGACCGAGGTCGAGAACTGGCCCGGCGATACCGAAGTGCAAGGCCCCGACCTGATGGTGCGGATGGAGGCCCATGCCCGCGCCATGGGCTGCGAGATCATCGGCGATTACATCACCCGGCTCGACCTGTCGGAGCGGCCCTTCAAGGCCTTCGGCGACGGCGGCACGACCTATCTGGCGGACGCCGTCATCCTTGCCACCGGCGCGCGGGCGAAATGGCTGGGCCTGCCGTCCGAGGACAAGTTCAAGGGCTTCGGCGTCTCGGCCTGCGCCACCTGCGACGGGTTCTTCTATCGCGGGCAGGAGATCGTCGTGATCGGCGGCGGCAACACGGCGGTTGAAGAGGCGCTCTTCCTGACGAATTTCGCCTCGAAGGTGACGCTGATCCACCGGCGCGACACGCTGCGGTCCGAGAAGATCCTGCAGGACCGGCTGTTCAAGAACCCCAAGATCGAGACGCTGTGGTTCCACGAACTGGACGAGGTGCTGGGCCAGGACGCGCCGCTGCAGGTCGACGGCGTGCGCGTGCGCGATGTCCGCACGGGGCAGACGAAGGACATTCCCTGCAAGGGCGTCTTCGTGGCCATCGGCCATGCACCGGCGAACGAACTCGTCAAGGACGTGCTGGAAACCCACATGGGCGGCTATGTGGTGACGAAGCCGGATTCGACCGAAACCTCGATCCCCGGCGTCTTCGCGGCCGGAGACCTGACCGATCACAAGTACCGTCAGGCGGTGACCAGCGCCGGCATGGGCTGCATGGCCGCGCTCGAGGCGGAACGCTTTCTGGCGGCAGAAGAGAACCAGACCGGTCTCGCCGCGCAGTAGCGGCCCGCGCGCGGCACGGCCGCGACACTCGTCATCGATCTGCGCCCGCGATCCTGCGCGGGCTGGACATTCGCGATGCTTCGCGTCTAACCCGCGCGCGGGGGAGATCACGCAGCCCCATGTCGGGGCGAACACGGGACAAACAGATGACCATGCTGAGCAATCTGGCGCCGGTGCCGGAACTCTATGTATCGTATGAGAGCGCGCAGAAGCTGAAGGTGGACGCCGGCAACCTGAAAAGCTGGGACCTGACACCGCGTCAGATCTGCGACCTGGAACTGCTGATGAACGGCGGCTTCAACCCGCTGAAGGGGTTCCTGTCGGAGGCAGATTACAACGGCGTCGTGGAGAACATGCGGCTGGCGGACGGCACGCTCTGGCCCATTCCGATCACGCTGGACGTGAGCGAGGCCTTCGCGGCGCAGATCGAACCCGGCGAGGACATCGCGCTGCGTGATCAGGAAGGCGTGATCCTCGGCACCATGACGGTGAGCGACCGCTGGACGCCCGACAAGGCGCGCGAGGCCGAACGCGTCTTCGGCGCCAATGACCCCGCGCATCCGGCGGTGCATTACCTGCATCACACCGCGGGCAAGGTCTATCTCGGCGGCCCCGTGACCGGCATCCAGCAGCCTGTCCACTATGATTTCCGCGCCCGTCGCGACACGCCCAACGAACTGCGCGCCTTTTTCCGCAAGCTGGGCTGGCGGCGCATCGTGGCGTTCCAGACGCGCAATCCGCTGCACCGCGCGCATCAGGAACTGACCTTCCGCGCCGCGCGCGAGGCGCAGGCGAACCTCTTGATTCATCCGGTCGTCGGCATGACGAAGCCGGGCGATGTCGATCACTTCACCCGCGTGCGCTGCTACGAGGCGGTGCTCGACAAATACCCGGGCGCGACGACGACGATGAGCCTTCTGAACCTCGCCATGCGGATGGCGGGCCCGCGCGAGGCGGTCTGGCACGGGCTGATCCGGCGCAACCACGGCTGCACCCACATGATCGTGGGCCGCGACCATGCGGGACCCGGCAAGAACAGCCAGGGCCAGGATTTCTACGGGCCCTACGACGCGCAGGAATTGTTCGCCAAGCACCAGGACGAGATCGGGATCGAGATGGTCGATTTCCGCCAGATGGTTTATGTGCAGGAACGCGCGCAGTATGAGCCCGCCGACGCCATCGAGGACCGCGAGAACGTCACGATCCTCGACATTTCGGGCACCGAACTGCGCCGCCGCCTGCGCGAGGGGCTGGAGATACCCGAATGGTTCTCGTTCCCCGAAGTGGTGAACGAATTGCGCCGCCGCTATCCGCCGCGGTCGAAACAGGGCTTCACGGTCTTT
Source organism: uncultured Aestuariivita sp. (assembly GCA_964573835.1). Classification (GTDB taxonomy): domain Bacteria; phylum Pseudomonadota; class Alphaproteobacteria; order Rhodobacterales; family Rhodobacteraceae; genus JAGYKE01. The sequence continues at coordinate 3,512 of CAZNMV010000010.1, forward strand.
TTCACGGGGTTCTCGGGGTCAGGCAAGTCGACCATCGCGAATGCGCTGATGGTCAAGCTGATGGAGATGGGCGACCGGCCCGTCACGCTTCTGGACGGGGACATCGTGCGCAAGAACCTCAGCTCGGAGCTGGGCTTTTCCAAGGAACACCGCGACCTGAACATCCTGCGGATCGGCTATGTCGCCTCCGAGATCACCAAGAACGGCGGCATCGCCATCTGCGCGCCCATCGCGCCCTATGCCGCGACACGGCGCAAGGTGCGCGAGGAAATCGAGCAATACGGCGCCTTCGTCGAGGTCCATGTCTCCACCAGACTGGAGGAGTGCGAACGGCGCGACCGCAAGGGGCTCTACAAGCTGGCACGTGAGGGCAAGATCAAGGAATTCACCGGGATCTCGGACCCTTACGATGTGCCGGAAACCCCCGAGCTGCGGGTCGAGACCGAGAATGTCGACGTGGACAATTGCGCGCATCAGGTTCTGCTGAAGCTCGAGAACCTCGGGTTGATCAAGGCCTGAGGGCGGAATTCGACGCGAATTCCGGGGGTGGAAACCGACGCGGTTTCCACCCGTTCCCACCGGCTGAACCTGCGCTGGAAACCGCGTCGGTTTCCGTCCGGTTTCCGCGTCGGAAACCGGGGGTCAGAGCGCGGCGCGGATCGCTTCGGCCATGCGGCGTTCCAGCGGTGCATAGGCGGCGACAGCGTCCCGGATCGCGCGCAGCGCCGGCAGGCGCCGCACGTACTCGTCCACACTGGCCCCGCTGATCGCAGATCGCAGCGCCGCTTCATCGCGGCAATGGATAATCCCCGCGGTGTCGAAGAAGTCCCCCAGGTTCGGACAACCCCAATAGATCGGGACCGTCCCGCACAGCACGGCATCCACCAGCTTTTCCGAAAAATAATTCTCTTCCATCGCGTTCTCGATCACGACCGAAAAGCGGAACCGCGCCAGCCCGTCCGACTTGGCCGCGAAGGGGCGGTATCCGCCGCCCATCACCTCGACCTCCTGCCCCGTCGCGCGCGCCCAGTCGACGATGCGGTGGCGCATCATCTGCCCTTCGGTGCCGCGCTTGGAGGAAGCGATGAGCGAACAGAGGTCCGTCTTCGTGGTGTCGATGCTCTGCCAGTCGGGCACCCAGGTCGATCCCAGCGGGAAGAGCACGGCGTTGGGCAGCCGGGCGAGAAGCCCGCGGTCGAAGGTCAGCACCCGGAAGAAGCGCCGGTGGCTGAGCCGCAAGACCGCGTGGTGGCGGGCATGGATCACCGCCGGTTCACCCAGAAACAGCGAGACCCGCGCCCGGGTGCCCCAGTCGGGGCGCAGGTGCAGCCCGGTGCGGGGATAGACGATGAGGTGATCGGTGGGCGCCAGATCGGCAAGCCGCCCCTGCCCCAGACGGTCGGGCCGCCCGAGCGGCCAGACCAGATCGTCAAGCGGGATGGCCGAAGCCGCGCGCGACAGGCTGCGCCCGTAGGGCAGAATGGCGATGGCGGGTTCTGTCACGGGCGGCGTCCTTTCGGACACCGGGCTACCGCGATCCGTGCTCGCCCGCAATCGGCACCGTCAGTGCGCCGTCACCGGCAGCAGGTCGTTCTGCCGTGCCAGAACGAAGGCCAGGCGGCGATCGGCCACCAGTGCCAGTTGCTGGCCGTCGGCATCATGCACGGCATAAAGCCGGTCGGCCCCGCCCGCGGCGGCGCGCATCTCTTCCGGCAGGTCATTCACGGCGACCGACTTCACATAGACGATCGGCTTGCCCTTGGTTTCGAAATCGAACGGTGTGTTCATGGCTTACCCTTTCCGAATGCTGATCTTGCGCACGATCTGGTCCGGCACCGACCGTGTCAGATCGATGTGCAGAAGGCCGTTCTCCATCACGGCCTCGCCCACCTCGACCCCATCGGCAAGGACAAAACTGCGCTGGAATTGCCGCGCGGCGATGCCGCGATGCAGGAAAATCCGGCCTTCGCTGTCGTCGCGCTGGCGTCCGCGGATCACCAGCTGGCGATCTTCGACCGTGATGGCGATGTCATCCTCGCGAAAGCCCGCCACCGCCAGCGTGATGCGATAGGAATGGTCCGAGGTCTGTTCGATGTTGAAAGGGGGGTAACCTTCGTTGCCGGCCTTTGCGGCGCGTTCCAGAAGGCGTTCGAGCTGTTCGAACCCCAGCATGTGGGGATACGCGCCCAAGGTCAGTTTTGTCATTCCCACGTCCTTTGTCAGGTAAAGCGACGAATGGAGCGGCCCCGCAACGGCAACCGCTTGTCTAACGATATGGGGGATCATTGGCCCATAACAAGGGCTAGGATGAATCGCGGCAAGGCTGTATCCTGCGCATCTGTCTGCAGCAGCAAGGACGCTTCAGCCCATGAACATGACCCGCGATTTCGCCATGAAGTCGGAAGATGTGCTCCGGGTCGAACTCGAGGTTTTCCGGCGCCAGCACCGCGATCTCGACGAAGCGATCGGCGCGCTGGTGGAACGGGGAACCTCGGACCAGCTGACCATCCAGCGGCTCAAGAAACAGAAGCTTCGGCTGAAGGACCAGATAGCCCTGATCGAGGACCTTCTGACACCCGACATCATCGCCTGAGCCGCGCGACCGCAGGTTGCACGCGCGGTCAAAGCCGCTAGAGTGCCGCTTCCCGGCTTCGGAGGCAGCGGCGCGTGGCACAGGCAGAGATCGGCATCATCATGGGCAGCCAGTCGGACTGGGCCACGATGAAGGAAGCGGCGCTGGTTCTCGACGAACTCGGCCTTGGCTACGAGACGAAAATCGTCTCGGCCCACCGCACGCCGGACCGGTTGTGGGACTACGGGCGCGCGGCCGCCGGCCGGGGGCTGAAGGTCATCATCGCGGGCGCAGGGGGTGCGGCGCATCTGCCGGGCATGATGGCGTCGAAGACGCGGCTGCCGGTGATCGGCGTGCCGGTGCAGACCAAGGCGCTGGCGGGGGTCGATTCGCTCTATTCCATCGTGCAGATGCCGCGCGGCTATCCGGTGGCCACCATGGCGATCGGGGCGGCGGGGGCGGCCAATGCCGGGCTCATGGCGGCGGGCATCCTCGCCCTGTCGAACGCCGCACTGGCGCAACGGCTCGACGACTGGCGTGCGGCGCTTTCGGCTTCGATCCCCGAGGAGCCGGTGGATGACTGACCCCCTCGGCCCCGGCGCGGTCATCGGCATCCTTGGCGGGGGGCAGCTGGGGCGGATGCTGTCGGTCGCCGCCGCGCGGCTGGGCCTGCGCACCCACATCTTCGAACCCGGTGAAAACCCGCCCGCGGCCGATGTGGCGCACGCCGTGACGACCGCATCCTACAACGACGACGCAGCCCTTGCCGCCTTTGCCGACAGCGTCGACGTCGTGACCTACGAATTCGAGAACATCCCGACCGCGGCGCTCGACGTGATCGAGGCGCGCTGCCCGATCCGCCCGGGGCGCGAGGCGCTGCGCATCAGCCAGGACCGGCTGATCGAGAAGACATGGGCGAACGGGCTGGGCCTGACCACCGCGCCCTTCGCCGACATCACCGACGCCGCGTCGCTGCGCGAGGCGCTGGCCGATATCGGCACCCCCGCGATCCTGAAGACACGCCGCTTCGGCTATGACGGCAAGGGGCAGGTGCGGATCGACGACGCGGGCGAAGCAGATGCAGCCTTCGCCCAGATGGCCGGCGCGCCTGCGATCCTGGAAGGCTTCGTCGCCTTCGACCGGGAAGTGTCGGTCATCGTGGCGCGCGGGGCCGACGGGTCGGTGGCCGCCTTCGACCCGGGCGAGAACGTGCATGCCCAAGGCATCCTGCGCACGACCACCGTGCCCGCGCGGCTCAGCACTGCGCAGCGCACCGATGCGGTGCTGCTGGCAGGGCGGATCGTGGGCGCGCTCGACTATGTCGGCGTGATGGGGGTGGAACTTTTCGTGACGGCGCAGGGCCTCGTGTTGAACGAAATCGCCCCGCGCGTGCACAATTCGGGCCACTGGACGCAGAACGGCTGCGCCATCGACCAGTTCGAACAGCATATCCGCGCCGTCGCGGGCTGGCCGCTGGGCGACGGGCGGCGGCATGCGGATGTGGTGATGGAAAACCTGATCGGCGACGATGTCGCGCGCATTCCCGATCTGGCGCGCGAGACCGATACGGCGATCCATCTCTACGGCAAGGCCGAGGTGAAGGCGGGCCGCAAGATGGGCCACGTCAACCGCATCATCCGGGGCTGAGCACCCGGTCGGCCAGCGCGCCGCGCAGGCAGCTGAACCGCCCGCCCGCGACAGTGCCCTCGACCCGGCGGGTCGCGGCGTCGAGGATAACGAGATCGGCGCGCAGGCCCGGCGCGATGCGCCCCCGGTCCGTCAGCCCCAGAAGCCGCGCAGGCCCCGACGATACCAGCGCCCAGGCCTGCGCCAGCGGCAGCACACCGCTATCGGCCAGCATCAGCGCCGCGCGGCGCGGACTGGGATAGTGGTAATCCGACGCCAGCGCGTCGCAGAGCCCCATGGCGACGAGATCGAGCGCGCTGACATTGCCCTTGTGCGATCCCCCGCGCACAAGGTTCGGCGCGCCAAGGATGATGCCGTCGCCCCCCTGCCGCGCGGCCTCGGCCGCCTCGCGCGTTTCGGGAAACTCGGCGATCCGGACGCCGCGCGCGCGCCAGTCAGCGCGGGTCTCGGCCGTCGCGTCGTCATGGCTGGCCATCAGCACGTCCTGCGCGGTGAGCCGGGCGCAAAGCCGGTCAAGCGCGGCGGGCACCTCTGCCCCCCGGGCGTGCAGGTCCTGCATCAGGGCCAGATGCGCGTCCGGACTGCGCGCGGCCTTGAGCGCCTGCGCCACCAGCCGCGGCGGCTTTTCGCCCCGCGCGAGCCGGTCATGCGGCAGGTGATCGTTGAAGACAACATGCGCGCAGCCCCAGGCAGCCAGCAGATCGGGCAGGCGATCGAAATCGTCGGTCATGTGGATTTCAAGCCGCAACTGCCCGCGCAGATCGGTGGCGAGCGTGGGGCGCACCCCGGCCAGCGCGGCGAAGACGCTTTCGGCGAAGGCGGGGCCGCGCAACCCGCCTTCCCAACTCCAGAACTGGGCAAGCACGGCTGTGGTGATGCCGTTGGCGGCCAGTTCCGCCTCGGCCGCGACCAGCCCTTCGGCGCGGTTCTTCATCGCGCCCCGGCGCGGGGCGACATGCGGCTCGAACCCGTCGCCATGGATGTCGACGATGCCCGGCAGGATCAGGAACCCGCGCGCGTCGATCGCACGCCCCGGCCCATCCTCTGCGATCAGACCGTCGGCCACGGCCAGCGGCAGATCGGCCAGCCCGCCCTCGGTCAGGACCTCGGCACCCAGAAGGCGGAACGCGCTCATGGCGCGGCGGCCCCGGTGCAGGGCGGCTCGGCGCAATCGGGCAGCGCGGTGCCGAAAATCGATTCGATCCAGGTGATGTCTGGGTCGAAGCGGCCGTTTTCCAGGAAATGCACCGTCTCGGCGATCACGCGGGGGTTGTTCATGATGAAGGTATGGGTCACGTGCAGCACCAGATGATCGGTCATTCCGTCAAGCCGCGTCTCCTCCACCGCGACCTTGCCATCGTCAGGCCCGTCGATCAGGGCGGAAAACACGGGGTTCAGCGACACGTCGCCCGCGATCACGCCCACCGGGTAATCCACGGGTGGCAGGCGGCGCGGCAGGCTGGCGGGGCCGGTGCCCAGCTGCACCCCCGCAGGCCCGTTGAGCCAGCCGAACACCTCCAGATCGCCCAGCGCGTCGACAAGCTGGCTGCCCCGGTTGGGTGGCGCCAGCATGACCACGCGCCCCAGATTGGACAGGCGGTTCCGTTCCAGCCAGTACCGGGCCAGAATGGCACCCATGGAATGGGTGACGAAATGCACCTGCCCCGCCCCGCATCCCGCAACGGCCTGGGGGATCGCCTCGTCCACCAGCGTCTGGATCGGTGCCTCGGTCGATGCGTAACCGGGCCGGAGCACGGTATAGCCGCGCTGTTCCAACACCTCTTCGAGGATGGCGAAGGACGCTTCGGTCCGCGCCAGCCCGTGCAGAAGGATGACGCAATCCGCCCGCGCCGCCGAGGCGGCCAACATGAGGCAAAAGGCGGCAATCAGGCGCATGGCGTTGAAATAGGTCGCGCCGCGCGCCTATGAAAGACCAAAGCGATCCCGGGGGTGCGCGATGTTTCCCAGACTGGCCGTGCGCGGCGTGATCCTGGACGAAAACCGCCTGCTTCTGGTCAATGCCTGGGCAGACCCAGCGCGCGATCTGTGGTGCGCGCCGGGCGGCGGGGTGGAGAGGGGCCAGTCTTTGCCCGACAATCTCGCCCGCGAAGTGCACGAGGAAACGGGCCTGACCGTGTCGGTGGGTCCGCCCTGCCTTGTCAACGAATTCCACGACCCCGGCGGCAGCTTTCACCAGGTGGAAATCTTCTTCCGCTGCAAGATCACTGCGGGAAGGCTCGACCCTGCCTGGCGCGACCCCGATGGCGTGGTGACGCGGCGCGGCTTCTTCACGCAAGACGAAGTCGCGGGCCTGCGGCTGAAACCGTCAAGCCTTACGCAGATCGCCTGGGGCCGCGGCTTTGCCTATGATCCGCTGGAACCCATCGCCTTCTGACGCGGCAGGACGGACAGGGCAACGCCCGCCAGCACCACGGCAGCGGGCGCAAGGATCGCAAGGCTCAGCGCCTCGCCCAGCAGGGCCGCGCCCCCCGCCAGCGCAATGACCGGCACGGTCAGCTGCGCCACCGCCGCGACCGAGGGCGCCAGCCGCGGCAGCACCCGGTACCACAGCGCATAACCAAGCCCCGAGGTGACCGCCCCCGACAGGATCGCCAACCCAAGCCCCACAGCATCGGCATGAAGCGGCGTCCGCCAGGCCCAGAGCGCGACGACCACCAGCCCCGCCGGCGCGGCCAGCACGAAATTCGCCGCCGTCGCGCGCAAGGGGTCGCGCGCGGCCCGGCCCGCCAGCGAATAGACGCCCCAGGCGATGCCCGCCACCGCCATGAGCGCGCCATGCAGCGGGCTGACCGGGTCCGCCGCTCCGGGCCAGAGCAGCCAGGCGAGGCCCGCAAAGGCCAGCCCCGCGCCCAGCCAGCGGCGGCGCGGCGGACGCTCACCCCCCGCCAGCGCGCCCGCGAACATGCTCACCTGCACCATCCCGAACAGGATCAGCGCCCCCACCCCGGCATCGAGCGCGAGATAGGCGAAGGAAAACCCGAAGACATAGACGAAGAGCGCCGCTGCCCCGCGCGACGATCCCGCGCCAAGCAGACGGCCCGTCCCGCCGACGGCCAGCGCCAAGAGGCACAGCACCACAGCCCCCGAGACAAGCCGCACCGCACCGAACCCGGCCGGATCGATATGCAAGCCCGCCAGCGCCCAGCGGTTCAGCACCGAATTGGCCGCGAAGGCGATCATGGTCAGGGCGGTCAGCAGGAACAGGGGCATGGACCAAAGCCTTACGGACAGCCCCCGCGCCGCGCCAGCCCCTTCTTCGGGTTTCAAATATCCCGGAGCGCGAGGCAGAGCCTCGCCCGGCCCGTGCCCCCGGCACGGGCGC
>CAZNMV010000010.1:11083-22365 GCA_964573835.1 uncultured Aestuariivita sp.
CCCCCCCCCCCCCCCCCCCGGAGTTGAACCACCACCCCTCCCCCCCCCCCCCCCCCCCCCCCCCCCCCGGCCCGTGCCCCCGGCACGGGCGCATGACCTTGCGCCGCAGGCGCTCCGTCGCAAAACGAAAAAGGGCACCCCGGGGGGGTGCCCTTTCCCTCGCTCAATGGCAGGAAGGATTACATCATCCCGTCCATGCCACCCATTCCGCCCATGCCGCCCATGCCGCCACCGGCGCTTTCCTTCTGCGGCTTGTCGGCCACCATCGCTTCGGTGGTGATCAAGAGACCCGCAACCGACGAGGCGTCTTCCAGCGCGGTGCGCACGACCTTCGCGGGGTCGATCACGCCGAACTTGAACATGTCGCCATATTCCTCGGTCTGGGCGTTGAAGCCGAAGGTCAGGTCGGTCGATTCGCGGACCTTGCCCGCCACGACTGCACCGTCGACACCTGCGTTTTCGGCGATCTGGCGCAGCGGCGCTTCGATCGCGCGGCGCACGATGGCGATACCGGCGTTCTGGTCGCTGTTGACGCCGGTCAGGCCGTCCAGCGATTTGGCCGCCTGAACAAGCGCGACACCGCCGCCAACGACGACACCTTCCTGCACCGCGGCGCGGGTCGCGTTCAGCGCGTCATCGACGCGGTCCTTGCGCTCCTTCACCTCGACTTCGGTCATGCCGCCGACGCGGATGACGGCCACACCACCGGCGAGCTTGGCAACACGTTCCTGCAGCTTCTCGCGGTCGTAATCGCTCGAGGTGTCTTCGATCTGGCCGCGGATCTGGGCGACGCGCGCCTCGATCTCGGCCTTGTCGCCGGCACCGTCGATGACCGTGGTGTCATCCTTCTTGATGATGACCTTCTTGGCCTGACCCAGCATGTCGAGCGTGACGCTCTCGAGCTTCATGCCGAGGTCTTCCGAGATCACCTGACCGCCGGTCAGGATCGCGATGTCCTGCAGCATGGCCTTGCGGCGGTCGCCGAAGCCCGGCGCCTTGACGGCGGCGATCTTCAGGCCACCGCGCAGCTTGTTGACGACGAGCGTGGCAAGCGCTTCGCCTTCCACGTCTTCCGCGATGATCAGGAGCGGCTTCTGCGACTGGATGACCGATTCCAGCAGCGGCACCATCGGCTGCAGCGACGAGAGCTTCTTCTCGTGCAGCAGGATCATGCAGTCTTCCAGATCCGCGGTCATCTTGTCGGCATTGGTCACGAAGTAGGGCGAAAGATAGCCGCGGTCGAACTGCATGCCTTCGACGACCTCAACCTCGGTCTCCATGCCCTTGTTCTCTTCGACGGTGATCACACCCTCGTTGCCGACCTTCTGCATCGCGTCCGCGATCATGCGGCCGATGTTGGCTTCGCCATTGGCAGAGATGGTGCCGACCTGCGCGACTTCGTCGCTGTCGCTGACGGGACGGGCGGCGTTCTTCACCGCTTCGACGACCTTCGAGGTCGCCATGTCGATGCCGCGCTTGAGATCCATCGGGTTCATGCCGGCGGCGACCGCCTTCATGCCTTCCACGACGATGGCCTGGGCCAGCACGGTTGCGGTGGTGGTGCCGTCGCCGGCTTCGTCATTGGTGCGCGAGGCGACTTCCTTCACCATCTGCGCGCCCATGTTCTCGAACTTGTCTTCCAGTTCGATCTCCTTGGCCACCGACACACCGTCCTTGGTGATGCGGGGCGCGCCGAAGCTCTTGTCGAGCACGACGTTGCGGCCTTTGGGGCCGAGCGTGACCTTGACGGCGTTTGCCAGCGTGTTCACGCCCTTGAGCATGCGATTGCGGGCATCGGTGTCGAACTTGACGTCCTTGGGTGCCATTTTGGTTCTCCGTTCCTTGAATGTGGGAAAGTCTCAGACGATCCGGGGCGTTCAGGCAGCTTTCGCGGCTGCGGCGGCCTCGATGATGCCCAGGATGTCGCTTTCCTTCATGATCAGCATTTCTTCGCCGTCGATGGAGACTTCCGTGCCCGACCACTTGCCGAACAGGATCTTGTCGCCTTCCGAGACGGCCATCGGGATCAGTTCGCCGGAATCCTTGCGTGCACCCTCGCCGCAGGCAACGACGATACCCTCGGCGGGCTTTTCCTTGGCGCTGTCGGGGATGATCAGACCGCCCTTGGTCTTCTCGTCGCTTTTCACGCGGCGCACCAGCACGCGGTCATGAAGGGGTTTGAATGCCATCTTTGCAGCTCCTTGAGGCTCAAAGTTATTGTCCCTGCGACCCGCCCTCGCGCGGGTCTGTTAGCACTCCTCATATCCGAGTGCTAACGACGGCGAAGTAAGCAAGCCGCAGGCGGCTGTCAACAACCCCGCCGCGAAAATTTTCGGTCAAACGCGCGGTCCGCGTTGACGGGTGCCGCCCCGGTGCACAGGTAGGGGTCGGGAACCCAACGGGGAATGCATCGATGCGACACACCATCCTTGCGCTTGCGCTGATCTGGTCCGCGCTGCCGGCCGCCGCGACGTCCTTCTGCGCGGGCGCCGACCTGCGGGCGGAGTTCGCGCCCGACGAGGTGCAGGCCCTCGACCGCGCGGCGGCGGCGGCACCCTACGGACAGGGCAATCACTGGATCGCCACCCGGGGCAACCGCGTCGTGCATGTGATCGGCACCATGCATCTGGACGATCCGCGCTGGCCCGGGGTGATGGAGGCGCTCTCCCCGGTCGTGGCCGGGGCTGACCGGCTACTCGTCGAGATGACCGTCGAGGAACAGGACGCGATGCAGGATGCTCTGGCCCGCGATCCCGCCCGCGCCGTCATCACCGAAGGCCCCACCCTGCCCGAAATGCTGTCCGACCGCGACTGGACGCGGTTGTCGGCGGCCATGGCCGACCGCGGGGTGCCCGCGGTGATTGCGTCGCGCATGCAGCCCTGGCTGCAGGCGCTGATGCTGGGCCTGCCGACCTGCGCCCTGCGCAACCCGGCGCTGGGGGAAGCCGGGCTCGACAAGCGGCTGATGGAGGTGGCGGCCGCTGCGGGCGTGCCGGTGGCGGGGCTTGAAACCTTCGACGACCTGCACGGGCTTCTCACCGCGGGCAGTCCGGTCGAACAGCTCGACCTTCTGATGGCGTCCCTGCCGATGGCCGACCGGAGCGACGACCAGTTCGCCACCACCGCCGCGATCTATTTCGAAGAGAATGCGGGCCTCGCCTGGGAATTCGCGCGGCTTCAGGCAATGCGGGGGCTCGACCTGCCGGCCGAGCGCATCGAGGCCGTGCTCGCCGATTTCGAGGACAGGCTGCTGGTGCAGCGCAACCGGGCCTGGATGGACACCATCCTGACCGCGCCGGGCGACCGGATCGCGGTTGCCGTGGGCGCGCTGCACCTGATGGGCGAGAACGGCGTTCTGAACCTTCTGGACGCGGCCGGATACCGGCTGGAACGGGCGGCTTTCGCGCGTCCCTGACCAACCGTCGCACCCGGATCCAAGGGTGGGTGACAGCAGCACGGGACGCGCCTATAAGGCGCGCGAATTCGCCCAGCCGATGGAGTGCCGTACCATGAAAACCCTCGTCTTCGGACACAAATCCCCCGACACCGATTCCACCGGATCGCCCATCCTCTGGGCCTGGTATCTGAACGAGGTGAAGGGCGAGGCCGCCGAAGCCGTGCTTCTGGGCGAACCCAACACCGAAGCGGCCTTCCTTTTGCAGCGCTGGAACCTGCCCAAGCCCGCGATCATCACGGATGTGGCCGAGGATGCGCCGGTCGTCATCGTCGACACCAACAATCCCGCCGAACTGCCCGCCGGCATCAACAAGGCCGATATCCGCGCCATCATCGACCATCACAAGCTGGTGGGCGGGCTGGAAACAAAAGGCCCCATCGACATCACCGTGCGGCCGCTCGCCTGCACCGCGACGATCATGGTCGACCTGATGGGCGATGACGCCGCGCAGATGCCCGACTGGGCAAAGGCCACCGCGCTGACCTGCATCCTGTCGGACACGCTGGAATTCCGCTCCCCCACCACGACGCCGCATGACCGCGCCGTGGCCGAGGGCCTTGCCGCCGATCTGGGCATCGACATCCCCGCCTATGCCGCCGAGATGTTCGCGGCCAAGTCGGATGTCAGTGCGTTCTCGGACGCGGAACTGCTGCGCATGGACAGCAAGGAATACAATGTCGGCGGCAAGGAATTCCGGGTGAGCGTTCTGGAAACCACCTCGCCCCAGATGATCCTTGACCGCAAGGACAGCCTGATGGCGTCGATGGTCGATGTGGCGCAGGAGGACGGGGCGGATCAGGTGCTTCTGTTCGTCGTCGACATCCTGAACGAGGAAGCGACGCTTCTGGTGCCCAACGATCTGGTGAAGTCGCTGGCCGAGAAAAGCTTCGGTGCCACCGTGACCGGCGACACCGTCGTCCTGCCCGGCATCATGAGCCGGAAGAAGCAGATCATCCCGGTCCTCACGCTCTGAGCGTACGCGTCCCGGGCGCTTGCCCGGGCGGCCCGTGACAGGTAGGGGTGGCGCAACCGCCCCTACCCCCCCGCGCGAGGCCCCCATGACGCAGATCGTCAACTCCTTCTCCGAGATTTCCGCGCGCTACGAGGCGGCCTTCGTCGATCTCTGGGGCTGCGTCCATGACGGCGTGCGCGCGCTGCCCGAGGCGGTCGCGGCGCTGCAGGCCTATCGCGCGCAGGGCGGGGTCGTGATCCTTGTCACCAATTCCCCCCGGCCCCGCGCGGGCGTCGAACGCCAGCTCGATCATTTCGGCGTGCCGCGCGATGCCTGGGACGCCATCGCCACCAGCGGCGACAGCGCGCGCGCCGCGATGTTCCGCGGTGTCGTCGGCCACAAGGTCTGGTTCATCGGCGAAGCCCGCGACAGCCGGTTCTTCGAGCCGATCAACATCGTGGAAAATCCGGTCGAGATCGCGCAGGTGCCGCTGGAAGAGGCCGAAGGCATCGTCTGCACCGGACCCTTCGATCCGCTGGCCGACCCGGCGGTGCTGCGCCCGGAGTTCCTTTACGCCAAGACGAAGGGGCTGAAATTCCTCTGCGCCAATCCCGACATCGTGGTCGACCGGGGCGAGGTCCGGGAATGGTGCGCCGGGGCGCTGGCGCGGCTTTACACCGAGATGGGGGGCGAGAGCCTTTACTTCGGCAAGCCGCACCCGCCGATCTATGATCTGGCGCGGCGCAGGCTTGCAAAGCTGCGCCCGGGCATTCCCGATCAGGCGATCCTCGCCATCGGCGACGGCATCCACACGGATGTGCAGGGCGCGATGGGGGAGGACATCGATTCGCTCTTCATCACCGGCGGGTTGTCGGCGGTTGAGACGAAAACATCGCACCAGCCGGACCCAGAAGCGCTGAGCGCCTTTCTGGAAAGGGAAATGTCGTCGCCGACCTACACGATCGGCAAGCTGCGCTGACGCTTTTCCGCTTGCCTTTCTGCGATTGCAAAGTAATAAAGTTGCCGAAACGCGGAAGCGTTCTAACTGAATGTTACTTTGGCTTCCCGATCAGGAGGGTGACATGTTGGACAACCTGCCCCGTGGCACGATCTGCATCGAAGATCTCGAAATGGGCATGTCGCGCTATCTGCAGAAGACGATCACCGACGAGGACATCGAGATGTTCGCGCAGGTATCGACCGACCGGAACCCGGTGCATCTCGACGACGATTACGCCCGCGACACGATCTTCGAAGGGCGCATCGCCCACGGGATGCTGACGGCGGGCCTGATTTCGGCCGTCATCGGCGAACAGCTGCCCGGGCACGGCACGGTCTATCTGGGCCAGTCGCTCAAGTTTCTGGCCCCCGTGCGCCCCGGCGACACCGTCCATGCCGAGGTGAAGGTGGTCGACATCGATTTCGCCAAGCGCCGCGTCAAGCTCGACTGCCATTGCGCGGTGGGCGGCAAGAAGGTGCTGATCGGTGAAGCGATGGTGCTGGCACCCTCGCGCAAGTTCGACTGACGCAGCTCCGGTTTCTTGGAAAGAAACCGGACCGGAAACTTCGTAAGTTTCCGCCCCGGCGGATCGCCGCCGCCCGGTTTGGCGACCCCGCAGATAAGGTGTATGCTGGGCTTCCCCGATCGACCATGGAAGGACAGATCATGGACGCCATCCGGACCAGCCAGACCGCACGCGCGCTGCTTGACGCGCAGGGCCCCCGCGCCGAAGCCGAGGCCGCGCGCCGCGCGCGCCGCTTCGACGCCGCAGGCCAGCACGGCGAAGCCGAGGCCTGGACCCGCATCCGCCAGGCCATCCGGCAGATGCGTGGACCGAACGAAAGCTGACAACTCCTGGGGGCGCGCCCCTTGCACAGGCGCGCCCCTGCCGCTACGCGTGGCGCCATGCGGATCATCCGGGATTACCAGTTTCTCGAACGGCAGGATCGCGGCGCGAGCGCCGCCATCGGCAATTTCGACGGCGTGCATCTGGGTCACCGCGCGGTGATCGACATGGCGCGGCAGGCCGTGCCCGGGGCACCTTTGGGCGTCCTGACCTTCGAGCCGCATCCCCGCGAATACTTTGCCCCCGACGCAGCCCCCTTCCGGCTGATGAGCCGGTCTGCCCGCGCCACACGGCTGGAAAAGCTGGGGGTCGAGCGGCTTTACGAGCTCAACTTCAACGCAGCCCTTGCCGGGTTGACACCCGAGGCCTTCGCGCGTCGCGTCATTCATGACGGTCTGGGTCTGGCCCATGTCGTCGTCGGCGCCGATTTCTGCTTCGGCAAGGGCCGGGCGGGGACAGCCGCGGACCTCGCGCGCTTCGGGGCCGAAATGGGCTTCGGCGTCACCATCGCACCGCTTCTCGAAAAGGGCGCGGCAACTGTCAGCTCCACCGCCATCCGCCAGGCGCTGAGCGACGGCCGCCCGCGAGATGCCGCCGCCATGCTGGGCCACTGGCACCGGATCGAAGGCCCGGTCATCGGCGGCGAACAGCGTGGTCGCGAACTGGGATACCCCACCGCCAACATGTCGATCGCGGGCCTGCATCCGCCCGCCTTCGGGGTCTATGCCGTGCTGGTCGATGTGCTGACCGGGCCGCACAAGGGGTCCTACCAGGGTGCGGCCTCGCTTGGCGTGCGGCCGATGTTCAACGGCGACGTGCCGAACATCGAGACGTTCCTCTTCGATTTCTCGGGCGATCTCTATGGCGCGACGCTCTCGGTCGCGCTGGTCGAATACCTGCGCCCCGAGGCGACGTTCGACAGCCTTCAGGCATTGATCGACCAGATGGAGGCCGACTGCGCCCGGGCGCGGCAGGTCCTGTCAGCGCCATGACGCCCGATCCCATCGACCGCACCGGCCTTGCCCCCCGTTACTGGGAACGCAAGCGCCTGCACGAGATGTCGCGCGCCGAATGGGAGGCGCTGTGCGACGGCTGCGGCAAGTGCTGCATGAACAAGCTGGAAGACGAAGACACGGGCGAGGTCGCGCTGACCCGCGTCGCCTGCCGGCTGTTCGACGACGCGACCTGCCGCTGCGCGCAATACCCGATCCGCCACCAGTTCGTGCCCGATTGCATCGTGCTGAGCCCTGCCAATATCGGCGCGAACCTCTACTGGATGCCGCAGACCTGCGCCTACCGGTTGGTGCATGAGGGCCGCCCGCTTTACGATTGGCACCCGCTGATTTCGGGCACGCCCGAGACGGTGCATGACGCGGGCGTGTCCATGCGCGGGGCCACCCTGCCCGAATACGAGATCGACCAGGACGACTGGGAAGACCACATCATCGAGGAGCCCGTCTGATGTTCTTCGCCTCCGACAATACCGGACCCGTTCACCCCCAGATCATGGCGGCGCTGACGCAGGCCAATGACGGCTTCGCCATGCCCTATGGCGCCGATCCCCTGATGGACGAGGTGCGCACCCGCCTGCGCGACATCTTCGAGGCCCCCGAGGCGGCGGTCTATCTCGTTGCCACCGGGACGGCGGCGAATTCGCTCGCGCTCGCCACGCTGACCCAGCCTTACGAGACCGTCTTCTGTTCGCCCGTCGCCCATATCCACGAAGACGAATGCAACGCGCCCGAATTCTTCACCGGCGGGGCCAAACTGACGCTGGTGCCCGGCGGCGACCGGATGACGCCCGAGGCCCTGCGCGCGGCGATTGCGAAAGAGGAATCACGCGGCGTCCACGGCCCCCAGCGCGGCGCGGTGTCGATCACCAACGTGACCGAACGCGGGTCGGTCTATGCGCTGTCCGAGATCGAGGCGCTGTGCGCCGTGGCGAAGGACTTCGGCCTGCCGGTGCATCTGGACGGCGCGCGCTTTGCCAATGCGCTGGTGGCGATGAATTGTTCGCCCGCCGACATGACATGGAAGGCGGGCGTCGACGCGGTGAGCTTCGGCGGCACCAAGAACGGCTGCATGGGGGTCGAGGCGGTGATCTTCTTTGACCCCGCCAAGGCCTGGGAATTCGAATTGCGCCGCAAGCGGGGGGCGCATCTGTTCTCGAAGCACCGCTATCTTTCAGCGCAAATGGCGGGCTATCTGCGCGACGACCTCTGGCTGGCCAGCGCGCGCGCGGCGAACGCCAACGCTGCGCGGCTGGCCGAAGGGCTCCGCGCGAAGGGCGCGCGCTTCCTGCATGACCCGCAGGCCAACATGATCTTCGCGGCCCTTCCCCGCGCCGCCCACAAGCGGCTGCACGAGGCGGGAGCCAAGTATTACATCTGGGAAGGCAGCCTAGAAGGCGACGACCCGGACGAGATGCTTGCCGCGCGGCTGGTCTGCGACTGGTCGATCGGGGCAGAACGGATCGATGCGTTTCTGGCGCTGATCTAGCGCCCCCCCTGTGGATAGCTGAGCCTACAATTCCTCCACATCCAGAACGCCGGACAAGCTCTTGATCGCGCCCTTGATCTGGGGGGTGACGGGGAAGTCGGTGCCAAGCTCCATCTCGACCTCGCCGGGCAGGGTCGGGTCCAGCAGGCACATGGTGACCGGGCCGCGGGCGGCGCGTTTGGCCGCGCTGCGCGCATCTTCGAGGATCGACGCGACAAGGGACACGGCATCGGCCCTTTCGACGAAGATGCGCAGGCCCGTCGCACCCGCATCGGCCACCGCCACGTCGGCAGGTGCGACCGACCGCGCGAGGAGCTTCAGCTGATCGGCCTCCATCGTCGCCTCGACCGTCAGGACGACGCGCGACCCCGTTTCGAGATGGTCGCGCGCCACGTCGAGCACATCCGAGAAGACCGTCACCTCGTAGGCCCCGGTGGGGTCAGAGAGCTGGCAGAAGGCGAAGCGGTTGCCGCGGGCCGATTTCCGTTCCTGCCGCCCCGCGACGATCCCCGCCATCTTCGCCACATGCGGGCCCTGCGCCGCACGCGCCGTCACGTCGTCAAGCGTGAGGCACCCCTTGCGCTTCAGCGCCGCCATGTAATCGTCCAGCGGATGACCCGACAGGTAGAAGCCGATGGCCTTGAATTCCTCGGTCAGCCGTTCGGCGGGCAACCAGTCGGGCACCGGAGACAGGCGCGGTTCGGGCAGATCGTCGCCCGCTTCCCCGAACAGCGACACCTGCGCCGATCCCTTCTGATCCTGGATCGCCGCCGACCACGCGACCAGCGCATCGAGGCTTTCGAGAACCCGCCGCCGGTTCGGGTCAAGCTGGTCGAAGGCCCCCGCCCGCGCCATCATCTCGAGCGGGCGCTTGCCCACGCGTTTGAGATCGACCCGCCGCGCCACGTCGAAGAGCGTTGTGAAGGGCTGTTCGCCGCGCGCATCCGTCACCAGCTTCATCGCCTCGACGCCCACGTTCTTGAGCGCACCAAGCCCGTAGACCAGCGCGCCGTCCTTCACCGTGAAGGTCGCGGCGCTGCGGTTCACGCAAGGCGGCACGAAGGGCAGTTCGAGCCGCTTGCGCACCTCTTCGAAATAGACGGCAAGCTTGTCTGTCAGGTGGATGTCGCAGTTCATGACACCGGCCATGAACTCGACCGGGTGGTTCGCCTTGAGCCAGGCGGTCTGATAGCTGACCACCGCATAGGCGGCGGCGTGGGACTTGTTGAAGCCGTAATTGGCGAACTTCTCCAGAAGGTCGAAGACCTCGCCCGCCTTTTCCTTCGTCACCCCGTTGGCAAGCGCCCCCTCGATGAACTTGGGCCGTTCCTTGGCCATCTCGGCCGCGATCTTCTTGCCCATGGCGCGGCGCAAGAGGTCGGCGCCGCCAAGGCTGTAACCCGCCATGACCTGCGCGATTTCCATCACCTGTTCCTGATAGACGATGATGCCTTGCGTTTCTTCAAGGATGTGGTCGATCGACGGGTGGATGGACGCGCGTTCGCGCAAACCGTTCTTCACCTCGCAATAGACGGGAATGTTCTCCATCGGGCCGGGGCGGTAGAGCGCCACCAGCGCCACGATATCCTCGATGCAGGTGGGCTTCATGCGCTTGAGCGCATCCATCATGCCCGAACTTTCCACCTGGAACACCGCGACCGTCTTCGCCGCGGAATAGAGGCGGTAGGACGCCTCGTCATCGAGCGGGATGGCGTTGATGTCGTTCTCGGTCCTGGGCAGGGGGTCGTAAAGCTGCCGCCCGTCGGCGGCGACATGCAGCGCCCGCCCCGAGGCAAGGATCAGATCGACCGCGTTCTGGATCACGGTGAGCGTCTTCAGCCCGAGGAAGTCGAACTTCACCAGCCCCGCCTGTTCCACCCATTTCATGTTGAACTGGGTCGCGGGCATGTCTGACCGCGGGTCCTGATAAAGCGGCACAAGCTCGTCCAGCGGCCGGTCGCCGATGACCACGCCCGCCGCATGGGTCGAGGCGTTGCGCAAAAGCCCCTCGACCTGCTGACCATAGTCGAGAAGCCGCTTGACCACCTCTTCGTCGCGTGCGGCCTGACGCAGGCGTTCCTCCTGCGCGAGCGCCTGTTCGATCGAGACGGGCTTGACCCCTTCCACGGGGATCATCTTGGACAGCCGGTCCACCTGCCCATAGGGCATCTGCAGCACGCGGCCCACATCGCGCACCGCGGCCTTGGACAGAAGCGCGCCGAAGGTGATGATCTGGCCCACCCGGTCGCGGCCGTATTTCTGCTGCACGTAGCGGATCACCTCTTCGCGGCGGTCCATGCAGAAGTCGATGTCGAAGTCGGGCATCGACACGCGTTCGGGGTTCAGGAAGCGTTCGAACAGCAGGCTGTAGCGCAGGGGATCGAGATCGGTGATCGTCAGCGCATAGGCCACCAGAGACCCGGCCCCCGATCCGCGCCCCGGCCCCACGGGAATGGCGTTGTCCTTGGCCCATTTGATGAAATCGGCCACGATCAGGAAATAGCCGGGGAAGCCCATGCCTTCGATG
>CAZNMV010000011.1:0-4963 GCA_964573835.1 uncultured Aestuariivita sp.
GCTGGATACAGCCTCGGTCGACGAACTGGCCGGCCGGCTGGGCGTCGGCGAACGCATGCTGGAAAAGGGCGTCACCTGGAAGATCGGCCGCCAGTTCCACGGCGACCAGGAGGTCTATGCCTTCGACCTCCTGCCGGAAGACGGCCACAAATACCCCGCCTTCATCAACCTCCAGCAATATTACGTGGAAGAATACCTGATCGACCGCGCCCGCGACTTCCCCGGCCTGATCGACCTGCGCTTCAAGAACCGGGTCGTGGACCATGCCGACCGCGGCGACCACACGGTTCTGAACATCGAAACCCCCGACGGACCCTACACGCTGGAAGCGGACTGGCTCATCGCCTGCGACGGCGCAGGCTCGCCCACGCGCGAACGGATGGGCCTGACCTTCGAAGGCCAGACCTTCCAGGAACAATTCCTGATCGCCGATATCGAGATGAAGGACAGCCCCTTCGGAGACGCCGCCGTCCCCGAACGCTGGTTCTGGTTCGACCCGCCCTTCCATCCGGGCAAGTCGGCGCTTTTGCACATGCAGCCCGACAACATCTACCGAATCGACCTGCAGCTCGATGTCGATGCCGACGCGAAACAGGAAGCGACGGAAGACAAGGTCATCCACCGCATCCGAGCCATCGTCGGCGACAAACCCTTCCGGCTGGACTGGATGAGCGTCTACAAGTTCCGCTGCATCAAGCTCGACCGCTTCGTGCATGGCCGCGTGATCTTCGTGGGCGACAGCGCGCATGTCGTGTCGCCCTTCGGCGCGCGCGGCGGCAATGGCGGCATCCAGGACGTGGACAACCTCGGCTGGAAACTTGCCGCCGTGATGACAGGCCAGGCCGATGCGTCGCTGATCGAAACCTATCACGACGAACGCAGCCATGGCTCGGCCGAGAACATCCTGAACTCTTCGCGCGCCACCAATTTCATGACGCCCAAGACACCGATCGAGGCGCTTTTCCGCGCGGAAGCGCTGCGCCTCGCCCATGACCAGCCGTTCGCACGGCGCATCCTGAACTCGGGCCGCCTTTCCATGCCCTGCTCGCTGGAAGGCTTCGCGCTGCAGACGCCGGGCACGGCGCAGGTGCCACCGGGCAGCCCGCTCATCGACGCGCCGCTTGCCGGGAACCACGGGGAAACCTGGCTTCTGCGCGAGGTGCAAGGCGTTTTCACCCTCGTGGGCTTCGGCGACGTGGCCTTGCCCGATGTGCCGGGTGTCCGGCGCATCGGCGTCAATCAGCGCGCCGATTACCCCTGCTTCACCGCCACCCATGGCCATGCCACGCGCCGCTACGGGTCGGACATCGCCTATCTCTTCCGCCCCGACGGCCATGTCGCCGCCGCCTTCCGCCGCCCGACGGCGGAAGACGTGACGCACGCCGTCGCCCGCGCCATGGGCAAGACACCGGAGGCCGCATGACCATCTACCCGGACCGCCTCAGCCCCCAACAGGACGATGTCTACAACGCCCTGATGGAGGCCCATGAGGGGCTCACCGAAACCCACAGCCACGCGCTCAACGCGCGGCTTGTCCTGCTCATGGCCAACCAGATCGGCGATCTGGACGTGCTGCGCGATCTTCTCACCACTGCAAGGGGCTACAGCGATGTCTGACGTCGTCCTTTTTGATTTCTGGCGCTCTTCGGCCAGCTACCGGCTGCGCATCGCGCTGAACCTGGGCGGGATCGCCTATACCTCGGTCCCCGTCGACCTGCCCACACGCCAGCACCGCACGCCCGAACACCTCGCGCGCAACCCGCAGGGCTTCGTCCCCGTGCTGGAAATCGACGGCCACCGCTTCACGCAGTCGCTCGCCATCCTCGACTATCTCGACACGACACGGAACCTCGGCCTTCTGCCGAAGGATCCGGCGGCGCGCGCGAAGGTACAGGCGGCGGCACATGCCATCGCCGTCGACATCCACCCGGTCTGCAATCTTTCGGTCGCCTCCTACGCGGTCGAGATCACGGGCCGCGAGGAAGCGCGTGCCGAGTGGATGCGCCGCTTCATCCGACCAGGCATGCAGGCCTTCGAAAGGCTGCTGGAAGGCTTCGACCAGACCCCCTTCGCCTGCGGCGACGCCCCCTCGCTCGTCGATGTCTGCCTGATGCCGCAGGTCTACAATGCCCGCCGCTGGGAGGCGCAGATCGACGATCTGCCGCGCACAATGGCAGCCGTCGCCGCCTGCGAAGCACACCCCGCCTTCCAGGCCGCCCACCCCGACAGGCACCAGCCCTGATCTTCTTCTCGTGGCAAATACGCCGGGGGGTCGCCCATTGTGGCGCCATTGGTTCAAGCCCAATGGGCGACGGGGCAGAGCCCCCCGGCTTCGCCCCCTAGGGCGCGGCTGCCATCGCCTCGACCTCCACCAGGAACTCGGGTCGGGTAAAGCCCGACACGATCACCAGCGTCGAGGCGGGCAGCCGGTCGGCCGGAACCGCGGCCAGGAATTCGTCGCGCGCGGCCATGTAGTCGGCCATATGCGCCCGGTCGGTCACCCAGGCCGACAGATGCACCACCTCGCCCGCGCCCATCTCCGCTTCGGCAAGGATCGCCGCGATGTTGCTGAAACACAGCCGCGCCTGTTCAAGCGCACCCACCGGCACCGATCCGTCCGGGGCCAGCGCCAGTTGCCCCGAGGTCCGCACGATCCGCGCGCCCGGCGGCAGTTCCACGCCGTGGGCATAGCGCCCGAACGGCGCGGGCAGGGTCTTGGGTGTCAGGGATTTCATCACAGCTCTCCTCTCGCGTGCCGCTTCACTCTTGCGCCGCAGGCAGCGCTTTGAAAGTGTGATCTCGGTCCCCGGCACGGACCGGAGATAAACAGGGCCACGCAACGACGATTCTCTGACCCGAGGTGCCCATGTCCCAGCGTGTTGTCCTTGTCCGCCATGGTGACGATCCCCCCGATGACCGGGTGGTGACCTACCTCACACAGGCGGGCTTCACCCCCGACATCCGCCGCCCCTTCCGCGGCGACGGTCTTGGCGACGTGACCGACGATGTCGCCGGAACGGTGATCTATGGCGGCCCCTACAACGCCTATGACGCCGAACTGCACCCTTTCCTGAACGAGGAATACCGCTGGATCGGCGCGGCGCTCGATGCGGACATCCCGGTGCTGGGCCTGTGCCAGGGCGCGCAGATGATCGCATATCATCAGGGCGAATGGGCGGGCGCGCCCGACAGCGGGATGCATGAATTCGGTTATTACGAGATCACGCCCACCGGGGCCGATCCCCGTTTCATGCCGGGGCCGCTGTTCTGCACGCAGGCGCATTACCACACCTTCGACCTGCCGAAGGGCGCAGTGCATCTGGCCCGCAGCGCGCTTTACGAAAACCAGGCCTTTCGCCTCGGCGACAAGGTCTACGGCTTCCAGTTTCACCCCGAACAGACGATCGAGGGCTTCCGCCGCTGGCAGAACTGGCCGACGGCGAATTACGGCAAGCCCGGCGCACAGGACCGCGAGACGCAGACGCGCCTGATGCTGCAGCATGACGCAGCACAGGCCGCGTGGTTCTACGGCTTTCTCGAAGGGCTCTTCGGGCGCGCGGCGTGATGCGACGGCCCCGTCTCATGTCCGGAACAGACTGGAAAATGTCGCCATCGTGACATTCCGTCCCGCCACCCTGTATTGCATCGCGGGACAGCTTGCACTTACCATGCGACCGGAAGCAGTCGGGTACGGAGTGGCGAAAAGCCTGCAGACCCGGCGCGCGGACGCCCCCGGGGGATGCCCCCGCCACGTCGGCCAAGCGCCCGTGACGGGATCGGCAGATCTCGGGTTCAACGATAACAAGGCCGCGGTCGACAGATGCCGCCGCCAAAATCAACCAACCACGGAGAGGAAGAAAATGACCTTTTTCACGCGCAACGGAAATCCGCTGCCCAAGGTCGTGGTCGACAGCGCCGCGAAAGTCGGCAGTGATCAGATCAGCCGCCGCGAATTCCTGGCCACGGCCTCGGCCTTCGGCGCCACCACCGCGACCGCCTATGCGATGCTCGGCATGGCCGCGCCCACGCCGGCCCATGCCGGCGCGCACAAGATGGGTGGCGAGATCCGCATCCAGATGTCGGTGCGCGGCCTGAAGGACCCCCGCACCTACGACTGGAACGAAATTTCCAACTTCTCGCGCGGGTGGCTCGAATATCTCGTGCGGTACGAAAATGACGGCACGTTCACGCCGCAGCTTCTGGAAAGCTGGGAAATCAACGAAAACGCGACAGAATACACGCTGAATGTCCGCAAGGGCGTGAAGTGGAACAACGGCGATGATTTCACCGCCGAGGATGTCGCCTACAACATCACCCGCTGGTGCGACAAGGAAGTCGAAGGCAACTCGATGGCCGGCCGTTTCGCGGTGCTGATCGACGATGCCACCGGCAAGGCCGCCGAGGGCAGGATCCAGGTGGTGGATACCCATACCGTCAAGCTGATGCTGCCGCGGTCGGACATCTCGCTGGTTCCGGGCATGGCGGATTACCCCGCCGCGATCGTGCCGCAGGGCTTCTCCGCCGACACGATGCTGGAAAACCCCGTCGGCACCGGCCCCTACCTGCCGGAAAGCCTCGAGGTCGGCGTGCGCGGCGTTCTGGTCAAGAACACCAACCACACCTGGTGGAACGAAGGCAACGGCGCGTGGCTGGACCGGATCGACTACATCGACTTCGGCACCGACCCCTCGGCCTGGGTGGCCGCGGCGGAATCGGGCGAAGTCGACATGCTCTATTCGGTTGACGGTGACTTCATCGACATCATGGGCGCGCTCGACGGCTGGACCCAGCACGAGACCGTGTCGGGTGCGACCATCGTGATCCGCCCCAACCAGCTTGCGGAAGTCGATGGCATGAAGCCCTACGCCGACAAGCGTGTGCGGCAGGCCCTGTCCATGGCGGTAGACAACAGCATCCTCCTTGAACTCGGCATCAGCGGTCGTGGCCTCTTGGCGGAGAACAC